>JBLHWW010000006.1:0-53342 GCA_047629075.1 Psychromonas sp.
TTCATTATTTATCTTAATTGAGCACCTTGAACAGCATCTGTCAGATCAGGGAAGTAGTCCACGTTTTTTAGCGGGACAAGTCAACTTTTGTACCCTGATGCCAATGCGTTCTATTCCCTTTAAAATTGTCTGCCTGTTAGGCATGAACGATGGTCAATACCCCCGTAATATTGTTCCCATGGGATTTGATTTGATGGCAGGGCACCGTAAGCGCGGCGATCGTTCCCGTCGGGAAGAAGATCGTTACCTCTTTTTAGAAGCACTGCTGTCGGCACAGGAAAAATTTTATATCAGTTATATTGGCCGGGATATCAATGATAATAGTGAGAAAATGCCCAGCGTATTAGTCTCGGAGTTACTCAACTATTGCCAGCAAAGTTTTGTATTAGAAGATAATCAGCAGGATAAAAGCCGTGTTGCAGAAAAAGCGCTTAAGGCATTTATTTCTTTTCACTATCCGATGCAAAGTTTTAGTGAACGTTATTATCAGGGTGAGGTTAAAACCTACAATCCGAATTGGTGGGCGGCTTTAAGGTTTTCAAAAGATACCGGGCAAGAGAGCGAAGATCGCCCTCTAATCCTGGATCAGGCCTTAATTGAAGTACCCTTAGAGCAATTGAGAAATTTTTTAAAACACCCTTGTAAAGTGTTTTTTAATCAGCGCTTAGATGTCTATTTTGAGTTGGACGACGATCAACAGGAAAATGATGAACCCTTCTCTTTTAATAATTTGCAGCAGTATGTTCTTAAACATGAGCAGTTTGAATACGCCCTGGAAGGAAAATCATTAGACGATCTTTTTATTGAAAAAAGGGCTGCCGGTAAATTACCTTTTGGCGAATTTGCAGCACTGATTTTCACTAAAGATCTCGCGCGAATGGAGAACTTGGCGGATTTAACCGCGAGTTATTTTATCGGTGAGATTGAAACTATTAATATCGATATTCAGTTTGCTGAAAAACGCTTATTAGGAGAGTTAAGTGATCATTGTGAAAAAGGATTAGTACGGGTTAAAACCGGGAATATTAAAGGCAAAGATATTTTAACACTGTGGCTGGAACATCTTTGTTATTGCATCGCCTCCGGCCAAAATCTGAATTCAACTCTGCTTGGCCAGAAAGAGGGGTTCTATTTTGAAGAGCTGCCGGCGGATTATGCCTACAACAGAATAAGTGAACTGCTGGCGTTATATGAAGCGGGTTTGCAGCAACCGCTGCCTTTCTTTATACAAAGTGCTTTTGCCTGGTGCACTGTAGTGCATGCACTGCAGCCCGATTGTTTTGTCTTTGATTATCTGCAGTTTGCAACTATTGCGGAAGCGCAGCAGGCTGCATTAGCGTGCTTCTCAAATGATCGTGGTTTTTCAGAAGGACAGGATCCTTATATCAGTCGCAGCTATGAAAATCTGGAAGACCATTGGGATGCCTTTCAGCCTTTAGCATTGAAAATATTTATGCCTGTATTATCTAATATAAACTTGATTGAATACAGTGAATCGGATGAGGCAGAATAATGGTTATTCCAGAAATTTTTATGGCGCCCGATAGTTTATCCAATATAAGCGCAATTGAATATTCAGAATCGGATGGTGGTGAGTAATGGACAAATTAACTAAAATGAAAACCACTCCAAAAGAACTTGTCGTCCAGCCGCTTAACGCATTAACTTTTCCTTTGTACGGGCAACGTTTAATCGAAGCCTCCGCAGGCACGGGTAAAACTTATACCATTGCCAGTTTGTTTATTCGCCTGTTACTGGGGCACGGTGATCAAGCGGCACATCAACGACCTTTGACCGTTGACCAAATTTTAGTGGTCACTTTTACGGAAGCGGCAACAGCTGAACTACGCACCCGTATTAGAGAGCGTATTCAGAATGTTCGTTTAGATTTTCTTCAGGGCGAGAGTGATGATCCTTTTACTCGAAGTTTGCTTAAGGAGATTGAGGATCATCAGGTTGCCATTCGCTTATTACGTTTTGCTGAATTGCAAATGGACGAAGCGGCTATCTTTACTATTCATGGGTTCTGCCAGCGAATGCTGATGCAAAATGCCTTTGAGTCGGGCAGTTTATTTCAACAAAATTTATTAGAGGACGATGCGCAACTGTTACGCTTAGCCTGTAATGATTTCTGGCGTACTTTTTTCTATGGTTTATCAACCCCTTTGACCGAGCTTATTTTTAGCTATTGGGAAAACCCTGAGCAGTTACAGAAAGATTTACGGCCTTTTTTATCACGCAGCGATCTGCATTTTTTACCGGAAATTAATGATTTTGACTTTAAAACCAAATATGAGCGCAGTTTATCATTGATTGAAACCCTTAAAATAAACTGGCTTAACGAGGAAGCGGACTATGCAGATATTATTACCCATTCTGGGGTTTCTAAACGCAGCTATAGCAAGAAACATCTTCCCAACTGGTTAAAAGAGGTCTCTCAATGGGCGTTAACCTCGAGCGCCGATTTAAGTTTGCCTAAAAGCCTGATTAAATTTTCACAAAAAACATTAGATGAAAAAACACTTAAGGGTGAGATGCCAAAACATTCGGTTTTTAGTGAGATTGAAGCGCTGTTAGCGCTGGATCTTTCGTTAGAAAATACTGTTTTGGTCAAAGCCACCCATTGGGTGCAAGCGCATCTGCAAGCGAATAAAAATAAACAGATGTTATTGGGTTTTGATGACTTGTTAACACGCTTAGATGCGGCACTGCAAAACGGCAATGAAAATAGCCTTGCCTTGAATATTCGAGCGGCTTATCCGATTGCCCTGATCGATGAATTTCAAGATACCGACCCTGTCCAATACCGTATTTTTACCACTATTTATCAGTCTTTTGAAGGCGAATGTTCAGAGCCCCTTGATAACAGTCTGGGTTTATTTATGATCGGCGATCCCAAGCAGGCTATTTACAGCTTTCGCGGGGCTGATATTTTTACCTATATGCAAGCGCGCCAGAATGTCAGTGCGCATTACAGCTTAGATTATAACTATCGTTCCACGCCGGAAATGATTAATGCCAGTAATACCTTTTTCGAATTTTGTCCGGCGCCTTTTATCTATAATGATGATATCCCCTTTAGTGCGGTGCAGGCCCCCAATATTACACGTAAAAAATTAGTGGTGGACAATAGCGATGATCCAGCCCAAAGCGCCTTACAGTTTATCCATCCCGTTGGCGGAGAAAATGCTCAAGGTTTCAAAGACTCGATAACCCATGCCTGTATCAATGAAATTAAAAAAATACTGCTATTAGCCCAACAGGATAAAGCTTATCTGGAAGATAAAAAGGGTAACCGAAGCATTGTCAGGGCAAACCATATAGCAGTCTTAGTGCGCACCGGAAAAGAAGCACAGTTGATCCGTAACGCCTTATTTAATGAAAATATTAACAGTGTTTATTTGTCACTCAAAGAGAGTGTCTATGCAACATCCCATGCAAAGGACTTATTGCGTATTTTACAGGCTTGTTTAAACCCTGAAGATGAACGTTTATTACGTGCCGCCATCGCCTGTAAACTGTTCTGTCAAACCCCATACCAAGTGCATCAAATTTTATTAAATACGCGCTTATGGGAAGAGAAAATTGGGCAATTTATAGAGTACCGCAGACTTTGGAGCCGCGTTGGTGTGTTGGCAATGCTGCATAAATTATTTCATCAACAGGCAATAAGCGCCTATTTACTTAAAGATACTCAGGGTGAACGTTTATTAACCGACGTATTACATTTAGCGGAATTATTACAAAAAAACAGCGTTGACCATGATGGTGAATTTGCTTTGTTGCGCTGGTTCAGCGAGCAAATAAAACAAGGCAATAGTGGTGAAAGTGAGCAGAAACAACGTTTAGAAAGTGAAAAAGATCTGGTTCAGGTAAGTACCTTACATAAAGCCAAAGGGTTGCAATACGATATTGTATTTATGCCTTTTACGGGACTATATCAAAAACCTCAAGCCTGTTTATATCATGATCCTGACAAAGATAATGCGCTTATTTTTGATCTGCAAAATGCCAAGAATCATGCCGTCTTAGCTGAAAAAGAGCAGCTGGCGGAAGATCTGCGCTTATTGTATGTCGGTCTGACACGCAGTGTTTACCGTTGTTATATTGGCATTGGCAATTACAAAAAAGGGCGCGAGAAAAACAGCCCGCTGTGTAAAAGCGCGCTGGGTTATATCTGTCTGCAAGGAGGCGGGGATTTGTTAGCCGGTGATACCGATCAATTAAATAAACAGTTACAAAAAATGGCCGATAACAGTCCGAATATAAGCATCCGCTCGACGCCATCGTTGGATGAAACTCATTATCAGGCCAGACAAAGCGAGCAGTCTTTACAAGGGCCCTTGGTGCTCGCAAAGCAGATTGAAAGGAATTGGTGGATCAGCAGTTATTCATCACTGTCACGCTTCCATACTCAGGCTAATACTCAGGCAGCTGCAGTGGCACCTGCCGTGACGCCTATTGATAATATCAGCAATGAACAGACTGAAGTGTTACCCGCGGTTTTAACCATCCCCGAAAAAACACCCTTTAGTTTCCCCCGCGGAGCTAAGCATGGCACTTTTTTACATGAATTATTTGAGTTAACTAACCTTGAAAAGATGGAAACTGAAACGCTCAATGAACTGTTATTTGAGCAACTCTCATTACGCCATTATCCGGATCCTGAATTGTGGGCACCGGTACTCACCAACTGGATAGAGCAGATTCTAGGCCAAGACTTAACGGCTGATCTTAAATTAGGTGATTTGTCTGCCCAACAGAAAAAAATTGAAATGCAGTTTTTTATTCCAATGCAGGAACTGCAGGCAAATGAGGTTAATAACCTATTGCAAAAATATGATCCGTTATCTGCGCGGGCAGGGGCCTTGCAGTTTCGAACGGTACAGGGCTTTTTAAAAGGTTTTATCGATTTAACATTCGAAAAAAATGGTAAATATTACGTACTTGATTATAAATCTAATCATCTTGGTGACAGTTTGCAGGATTATAATCAAACTAGAATGGAGCAGGCCTTGATTGAACACCGCTACGACTTTCAATACCAACTTTATACCTTAGCGCTGCATCGTCTGCTTAAATCACGTTTAGCGGATTACGATTATGAAACTCATATCGGCGGGGTTTTTTACACCTTTTTACGCGGCATGCAGGGTGAACAGGACTACGGTGTGTATTTTGTCAAACCCAGTTTCAACCTGATAGACGGGCTTGATAAACTGTTTTCCGGGCAAAAAAACAGCACTAAATCAGCGGTGGAGCCGATATGTTAACACAACTAAAACAATGGAAAGAGCAGGGCTTATTACGTTCAATTGATTACCATTTTGCCGCTTTTATGGCAGAAATGGGAGCGGATAAGTTAACCCAGTTAAGTGCTGCTTTCTGCAGTGAATATCTGGGGCTTGGGCATATCTGTTTACCCGTTGAAGAAATCATTATCCGTTTAAATGATAAATGTGCGTTAAGTGAACTTGATTTGCAGGTTTTTTGCCGGGAGCATGAGCTTGAATGTTTATTGCAGAATAATTTTGAGGCGCATGCGTTATTAAGCAATTCAATCTGTGTGGGGGATAATGCACCACTGTGTTTACAGTTTAATGCCTTGTACCTTGCCCGTTATGCCCAATTTGAACAGCTTATAGCGGATAAATTATTGGAACAACCCAAGCTGTCTTTGGACACCGATATTAAGGTGGAGTTAGATGCTTTATTTGCTACCGATTATACCTATTTATGGCAGGCCTGGTGTCTTGATTCAAAGCAGTCCATGCCTTTATTATGTGAAAAATATCTTGATCTTCTCCCGGGCTCAGGCGTTGATTGGGCAGGGGTTGAACAGTTATTCAGTCAGGCACAAAATGCGCAGGATTTAGAACCGCTTGCATCCCTGATTCCGGAAAATAAACGCTGTAACTGGCAAAAGGTCAGTGCTGCATTAGCCTTGACGACTGCGCGTTGTGTTATCTCGGGAGGGCCCGGTACGGGTAAAACCACCACTGTGACTAAACTGCTTGCATTGCTACTGAAATTTCAACCAAAAATGCTGATAAAACTAGTTGCCCCAACGGGAAAAGCGGCTGCGCGTTTAACAGAATCTATTACCCATGCGTTAGTGGAATTGAATATTGAGCCGGGGCTTAAAGAAAAAATGCCCAAGGTGGCCACCACCATTCACCGCTTGTTAGGGGTAAAAGCTAACAGTAATCACTTTCGTTTTAACCAGGATGAAAAATTAAATGTCGATCTTCTGGTGGTGGATGAAGCTTCGATGGTCGACCTGCCGCTGATGGCAAAATTATTAATGGCGTTACCGGATCATGCTCGCCTGATATTATTGGGCGATAAAGATCAGCTAGCATCGGTTGAAGCGGGGGCTGTCTTAGGGGATATTTGCCACTTTATTGAATCGGGATACAGTACTAATAAAGCCCAGCTGCTGGCAGATTTAACCGGTTATACGTCCTTAACCAATGTCGCACCACGATTACCTAATATGGCGGATAATTTATGTTTATTGCGTAAAAGTTACCGTTTTGACCAATACTCGGGGATTGGCTATTTAGCCAAGGCGATTAATAGCGGCCGCGCAAACAGCAAACAGGTGATGGCGTTATGTCATCATTATGATGATTTGCAGCACTATCCAAATACTGATCCGGGTAAAAAAGAGCTAGCTGCCCTGATATTGGAAGGTTATCGGCCCTATTTGCAAAACCTGTCGACTATCACAGCAGACAATAGAGATCTTGCGGGACAACTTTTAAAGCAGTTTAACCAATTTAAAATATTGTGTGCGACACGGGAAGGGGACTGGGGGGTAAAAAGCTTAAATACACTCTGTGAAACTGTTTTAGAAAAAGCTGGCCTGTTAATCACTGAACAAAGGGACAACGATCCGCAACATGCCTATGTTTATTGGTATGTCGGTCGTCCGGTCATGATAACCCAAAATAATTATCATTTGGGTTTATATAATGGTGATATTGGCCTGTGTTTATTGGATGAATCTTTGCAGTTACGGGTTTATTTCCAGATGGCCGATGCCTCCGTTGCTGATTTTCAGCCAAGCCGTTTGCCCAATCATGAAACTGTGTTTGCCATGACGGTACATAAAAGCCAGGGATCTGAATTTGAGCATACGGTGTTAGCGTTACCCGAAAATCACGTCTCTGTGGTTAGCCGGGAACTCATTTATACCGCTATTACCCGCGCAAAAAAACAGTTGACACTGTTTGCTGATTTGTCCTTAATGGCTAGTGCGATCCGCCATAAAACAAAACGTTTTAGCTGTTTAGTTGAACGTTTAAAAAGCGCCCGTGACACGGGCAGAAAAAGTTAAACTGAGAATAAAATAGCTTATGTGCAGATCAGCAAAAAATTTGCCTTATCAGGGGGGGAAAAATGACGCCAGCCATTGAACTTCTTAATAAACACCATATAGAATTTAAAATTCATCAATACCCACATGACAAAAACTGTGAGTCCTATGGGTTGGAAGCCGTGCAGAAAATGGGGGTTGATGCGCTGCAAGTTTTTAAAACGTTAGTGGTCAATGTTGATAATAAAAATCTGCTGGTGTGCATTTTACCCGTAAAAAAAATGCTCAATTTGAAAAAAGTGGCTAAAATATATTGTGCTAAAAAAGTACTATTAGCAGATAAACAAGCGGTACTGCGTTCAACGGGTTATGTGCTTGGTGGTGTGAGTCCTCTGGGGCAGAAAAAACGTTTAAAAACCGTCTTGGATAGTAGTGCCTTAGGGTTGCAGTGCCTTTATGTGAGTGCGGGAAAGAGAGGGCTGGATGTAGCGTTAAATCCAACTGATTTAATCCACCTAACGAACGCACTCAACGCTGATATATGTCAATAACCCTTATAATCTAGCACTTTTGGAATATTCTTTCATGTTAAAATTAATCAACTAGTTTGGGAAGTGCCTCAAGGCCAGCATAAAAAATCACCAAACATCAATTTTTTAGATTAATTAAATTGGGTGTTTTTTGCCCGAATATATTAATGGTTGTGTTAGCATTGCGTTTTTTAAAGACTATAGTGAGATTGGCATGTTGGAAACGTTTTTTACCCTGTATTTAAAGATGTTTTTTATGATGACCCCCTTTTTTGTGTTGTCCATTTTCTTAAGCTTAAGTAAAAAGCTCAGCAAACCTGCTAAAAATACGGTTATTTTAAGGTCCTCAATCGCAATCACTGTTGCTGGTTTAATTTTTTTATTATTTGGTAAATATATTTTTAGCTTGTTTGGTATTACCTTAGATGCTTTTAAAATTGGTGCAGGAACGGTTCTCTTTTTAAGCGCGTTAGAGATGATTAAGGGCGGAGAAATACCTGAAAGCACGATGAAAAAAGGCAGTGATTTTGCGATTGTGCCGCTTGCTCTCCCAAGCGCCATCGGGCCAGGTCTGATTGGTGTTTTAATGGTAATAGGTGCCGAGATGTCCGGTTTACTGGAGATAGCTCTGGCTATTTTATCATTACTTGCTGCGGTTATTTCACTGGCCAGCATTTTATTGCTTTCAAATAAACTGCAGGATTTAATCGGCGAGCAAGGGTTGGAAATTATACCAAAAATCACCGGGTTATTTGTTTCCGCCATTGGCGCTCAAATCATATTCTCCGGCATTCAGGGTTTCCTGTTGTAGCCATAATCTATTCTCACTAGGCTATTTTAACCCGCAAAACCGCATAGAAAATGATTTGATTTGATATAACGGGTTGATTTTTCATCTTCGTACCCATACATCCCCTATTAGCCACCATTAGTTTCGCGTTTATTTATGTTTTTTGACCATTATTGGTGCTCACTAAACATAAAAATATTGTTGCCTATTAGATCTATGTTATTTAATTGAAGGAATTGTAAAATATCTGTTTTTCTGCTTTGCAGGTTGGTTATTTTATAAATCATGAGCAGCTTCGCATTTTTCATTTTTTGTAATACTCGACTAAAGCATAAACAATGTCTATAATGGTGGGTCTTAAATTTCATCATCGAAATTAAACTAAATAATTTACTGAGGTGTTATTTTGATATATGTTGTTGTTTAAAAACGATAACTCCTTAGAAGTTTAACTCATCCTCGAAAATGAGCTGAACTGGCTAACTTAATTTATTAACGTCAAAAAGATAAAGGAAATAAAATGCAAGTTTCTGTTGAATCAACACAAGGTCTAGAGCGTAAGCTTACTGTCACTATTGCTGCTGCAGCATTTGATAAAGAGTATGATAGCCGCGTTCATCATTTAGCTAAAACACAACGTGTTGATGGTTTCCGCCCAGGTAAAGTACCAACTTCTGTTGTCACTAAACGTTTTGGCGCGGGTATTTTCCAAGAAGTTGCTGGTGAATTAATGCAGCGCAACTTTTCTGAAGCCGTTATGACTGAAAAACTTAACTTGGCAGCCCGCCCTAATTTTGAACCTCATACGCGTGAAAAAGGTCAAGACTTTACTTTTACGGCAACATTTGAAGTTTACCCAGAAGTAACTCTGAGCTCATTAGAAGAATTATCCATTGAGAAAGAAACTGCGGAAGTCACAGAATCTGATCTGGATAAAATGATTGAGACGCTACGTAAACAACATGCTGAATGGAATGCTGTTGAACGCGAAGCTGCCAATGATGATCAAGTGATACTTGATTTTGAAGGTTCTATTGATGGTGAAGTATTCGAAGGCGGAAAAGCTGAAGGATTCGACATTGTATTAGGCGGCGGAAAGATGATCCCTGGTTTTGAATCGGGTATTGTTGGCCATGTAGCCGGCAGTGAGTTTACTATCGATGTAAACTTCCCAGAAGATTACCATGCAGAACAACTTAAGGGTAAAGCGGTACAGTTTTTGATTAAACTGACTAAAGTTGAAGAGCAAATTCTACCTGAAATTACGCCTGAATTTGTACAAAAATTTGGTGTGGAAAACGGTGAGTTAGAGACATTAAAGCATGATATAAAACAAAATATGGTGCGTGAACTTGGTCAGGCACTTAAAAATAGCGCTAAAGATAAAGTATTAAATGCACTTGTTGAAAACAATGAAATTGAAATACCTAAGGCGTTAGTTGAAGACGAAATAGTTGTTTTACGTAAGCAGGCGATGGAACGTTACGGTAAGGAAATGGACCCTGAAAACTTACCTGAGTTACCTGCTGAATTGTTTAAAGAACAAGCAGAAAAACGCGTTAAAGTAGGTTTTCTGTTAGGCGAAGTGATCAACGTTAATGAATTAACGGTTGATCAAGAAAAAGTGACTGCATTAATTGCATCTGCCGCATCAGCTTATGATAATCCTGCAGAAGTTATTGAGTACTACAAAAATAACAAAGAAATGATGCAAAACATGGAAAATGTTGCATTAGAAGAGCAAGCAGTTGATTTTATCATTGAAAAAGCTAAAGTAACGGAAGTAAACAAATCGTTCGACGACGTTATGAACAAAGTAGTTGCTTAATAGATACCTATTATTCAATTTTATACCCAGTGTACAGCGCAGAAATGAAACTATTTTAATTTTACAGGCGTTCGGGTATTAACTTTCAATGGCTCGAGTGATTTCACTCGGGCCATTTTACATTCAGTGTATTAGCAATTTTATTTAATTTATTAGGGTAGAAGTTGAACATGTCAAATCCATTTGCTGGAAATACCGATCCAATTAGTAACGCGCTTATTCCTATGGTTGTGGAACAAACAGCAAAGGGAGAGCGTTCTTATGATATTTATTCACGTTTATTAAAAGAGCGTGTTATCTTTTTGACCGGTCCCGTTGAAGATCACGTAGCGAATGTTATTGCTGCGCAGTTATTATTTTTAGAATCAGAAAGTCCTGAAAAGGATATCTTTATTTATATCAACTCACCGGGCGGATCGATCAGCGCCGGTATGGCAATATACGATACGATGCAGTTTATAAAACCGGATGTTAGTACTGTTTGTATGGGTATGGCTGCCAGTATGGGCGCATTTTTACTCGCCAGCGGTGCACCGGGTAAGCGTCATTGCCTACCTAATGCAAAAGTGATGATTCATCAACCACTAGGCGGATTCCAAGGTCAAGCTTCTGATTTTGAAATTCATGCTAAAGAAATACTTGCGACCAAACATCGTATGAATGAATTATTAGCTTTTCATACGGGTAAAGATATTGACGTAATTGCGCAAGATACCGATCGTGATAATTTTATGCGCGCAAATGAAGCAGTAGAATATGGCATTGTTGATTCAGTGTTAACGCATAGAAAATAAGTAAAGGAAAAAAAATGCCAAATAAAAACGAGAGCTTACTTTATTGTTCTTTTTGTGGAAAAAGTCAGCATGAAGTAAAAAAACTGATTGCCGGTCCTTCTGTTTATATTTGTAATGAATGTGTTGATCTTTGTGATGATATTATCAAAGAAGAGATTGCAGAAATAAGCAGCGCAAGCGAATCAACAAAGAGCGATAAAAAATTACCAACACCACATGAAATTCGTGCCAATCTGGACGATTATGTTATTGGTCAAAACACGGCAAAAAAAGTATTGTCAGTCGCGGTATATAACCATTACAAGCGTTTAAAGCACGGAGCTATTTCCGATGGTGTTGAGCTTAGTAAAAGTAATATTCTCCTAATTGGTCCAACGGGCAGTGGTAAAACGCTGCTGGCAGAAACCATGGCGCGATTATTAGATGTACCTTTTGCGATGGCCGATGCAACTACACTTACTGAAGCGGGTTATGTAGGTGAAGATGTTGAAAACATTATTCAAAAGCTGTTACAAAAATGTGATTACGATCCGGAAAAAGCGCAGCACGGTATTATCTATATCGATGAAATTGATAAGATAACCCGTAAATCAGAAAATCCGTCTATCACACGTGATGTTTCGGGCGAAGGCGTACAACAAGCGTTATTAAAACTGATTGAAGGTACGGTTGCCTCTATTCCACCTCAGGGTGGCCGAAAACATCCAAATCAAGAGTTTATCCAGGTCGATACCTCCAAGATACTGTTTATTTGTGGCGGAGCATTCTCTGGCTTAGATAGCGTTATTGAACAACGCGTTGATACGGGCACGGGCATTGGTTTTGGTGCAACAGTAAGAGATAAAGATTCAAAAGCGACTATTAGTGAAACCTTTCAAAAAGTGTTGCCTCAGGATTTAATTAAATACGGTCTCATTCCCGAGTTTATTGGGCGGTTACCTGTTGTTGCAACATTAACAGAATTAGATGAGCAAGCATTAGTTGAAATATTAACGGCACCAAAAAATGCAATCACTAAACAATATGCTGCGTTATTTGGATTAGAAAACGTTGAGCTTGAGTTTAGAGAAAACGCATTGATCGCCATGGCGCAAAAAGCGATGGGCCGAAAAACAGGTGCACGTGGACTGCGTTCAATTGTTGAAGAAGTATTGTTAGATACTATGTATGACTTACCTTCGGTAAAAAATGTCAGCAAAGTGGTTATTGATGAAAATGTAATTTCTGGTCAGGCAAAACCCTTATTGATTTATTCGGAAGAGCAAGAACGATTAGCATCGTCTGATAAATAAGCAATCACACCAATAATTATTAAGAAAGAGAGCCTTGTGCTCTCTTTTTTCATTTTTTACCTTGAAAAAAAAACTCCAATCCCCAGTATAGTTTACTACGCTTTTTAAAATTTATTTGTTGTCGATAAGAAGAAATAAATATTTCCAGGGGATATTATGAAAACTGAATCAGAGCTGCAATTAACCCTGCCGGTATTACCCCTACGTGATGTAGTGGTTTACCCGCATATGGTTGTTCCACTTTTTGTTGGTAGAAAAAAATCTATCAGTTGTTTAGAAGCTGCCATGGAGCAGGGGAAAAAAGTATTATTAGTGGCGCAAACCGAAGCTTCATTAGATGATCCAAAATTAGAAGATCTTTATACCATCGGGACAGTTGCAAATATTCTGCAATTATTAAAATTACCTGACGGTACCGTTAAAGTGTTAGTTGAAGGTGTGCAACGTGCGCAATTGATTAATAACATTGAAAATAAAGATTATTTTTTTGCTGAAGTTGAGCTACTGGAAAGCGAAGCCATTGATGAAAAAGAGGAAGAGGCTTTATTACGCAGTGTAATGGGGCAATTTGAATCTTATATTAAGCTTAATAAAAAAATTCCACCCGAGGTGTTAGCGTCAGTCAATGGTATTGATGATCCTGAACGTTTAGCTGATACTATCGCTGCACATATGCCGTTAAGTCTGGAAGATAAACAAACTGCCTTAGAGTTAAACTCTATCACTGAGCGTTTAGAATATCTGATGGCGATGATGGAAAATGAAGAAGATATTCTGAAAGTTGAAAAACGTATTCGTTCGCGCGTTAAAAAGCAGATGGAGCGGAGTCAGCGTGACTACTATCTTAATGAACAGATGAAGGCGATTCAAAAAGAGCTGGGTGAGTCAGAAGAGGGGGGTAATGATCATGACCAGCTTGCTGAAAAAATAGAACAAGCGGGCATGTCTGAAGAAGCTTATGAAAAAGCGACTTCAGAGCTTAAAAAATTAAAAATGATGTCGCCAATGTCATCTGAAGCCAGTGTTATTCGAACTTACATTGAGAGCTTAATAAATGTACCCTGGAAAAAACGCACGCCGATGAAAAAGAATCTGGCCAAAGCAGAGGAAATATTAGAGGCAGATCATTATGGTTTAGAAAAAGTAAAAGAACGCATTTTAGAATACCTCGCAGTGCAAACGCGGATTAATAAATTAAAGGGCCCAATTTTATGTTTAGTCGGTCCTCCCGGTGTTGGTAAAACGTCATTAGGTCAATCAATTGCGCGTTCTACCGGCCGTAAGTACGTACGTATGGCATTGGGGGGCGTTCGAGATGAAGCCGAGATTCGTGGGCATCGTCGTACCTATATAGGCTCTCTGCCAGGTAAAATAATTCAAAAAATGAGTAAAGTGGGGGTTAAAAATCCACTGTTTTTATTAGATGAAATAGATAAAATGGCCTCTGATATGCGTGGTGATCCTGCTTCCGCTTTACTTGAAGTGTTAGATCCCGAGCAAAATAATACTTTTAATGACCATTATTTAGAAGTTGATTATGATTTGTCTGATGTTATGTTTGTGGCGACTTCAAATTCAATGAACATTCCCGGGCCTCTGCTCGACCGAATGGAGGTCATTCGTTTGTCGGGTTATACCGAAGACGAAAAATTGAATATTGCTCAGCAGCATCTGACCAGTAAACAAATCAAACGTAATGGTTTGAAAGAGGATGAAATTAACATCGATGACAGCGCTATTATCGGGATTGTTCGTTATTACACAAGAGAAGCTGGAGTACGTTCATTAGAGCGCGAAATATCAAAAATTTGTCGTAAGGTGGTTAAACAGATACTGCTTGATAAAAAGATTAAAAAAGTGGACGTTACTATTGATAACTTAAAAGATTATCTCGGGGTGCGAGTATTTGATTTTGGTAAAGCGGATTCAACCAATCAAGTAGGACAAGTGACTGGACTTGCCTGGACTCAGGTAGGGGGCGAACTGTTAACCATTGAAGCGACCTCCGTGCCGGGTAAAGGTAAATTAACCTATACCGGATCCTTGGGTGATGTAATGAAAGAGTCTATTCAAGCTGCGATGACGGTGGTGCGTGCAAAAGCTGAAGAATGGCGAATCAATGCTGATTTTCATGAGAAGCGCGATATTCATGTGCATGTACCTGAAGGTGCAACGCCTAAAGATGGTCCAAGTGCGGGTGCTGCTATGTGTACCGTGCTGATTTCCAGCCTGACCGGGATTCCTGTGCGAGCCGACGTTGCGATGACCGGTGAAATTACGCTCCGCGGAGAAGTCTTACCGATTGGCGGCTTGAAAGAAAAATTACTGGCGGCGCGACGTGGCGGCATTAAAACAGTATTAATTCCTTTTGAGAACACCCGTGATTTGGAAGAGATCCCTGATAACATTAAAGGCGAACTCGAAATTAAACCCGTTCGTTGGATTGATGAAGTGTTGGAAATTGCGCTGCAGGATAGTATAAAAGGTTTTTCTGTGGAAAATTCACCGAAATAGGTGATAAACTGCAGAAAATAGAGGGCTGCGAGTGAGTTTTCTATAAATTTACTTGCGCCCAATTAAATAGCAACGTAGCCTTACAAAAATAGAATTGAACCCGTGTTAATTAAGTATTTAATTATGGACATTAAAATAATAAAGATGGAGATGTAAAATGAACAAAGGACAACTGATCGACAATATCGCGGAAAGTGCAGATATTTCTAAAGCTGCAGCGGGTCGTGCACTAGATGCTTTCATCGAAAGTGTGACAGGCGCATTAGTTGAAGGCGATAATGTTTCACTTATTGGTTTTGGTGCTTTCTCAGTTAAAGAGCGTGCTGCGCGTACGGGCCGTAACCCACAAACCAACGAGCCTATTCAAATTGCGGCTGCTAAAGTACCTGCATTCAAAGCTGGTAAATCATTAAAAGATGCAATCAACGCTTAATCTGTTGTTTGATAAATACTATAGCCCGTTTATTTGCAGAGATGTGATACAACAGTTATACATAAAGCGCATCCGATGATGCGCTTTTTTATTTAATATCGATTCGATTAAAAAGTATCTTTTTAGGGTTTAAATTCGAAGCGCTTTAGTTGCTCATGCGGTGATTAACGGCAGAATGTTATCAATAAAGTTGCCATTAAAAATTGGTGTAAATTTTTAAGAGAAGACAAAGTTATGTTAGATAAAATGCGCGAAGGCGCACAAGGTGCCACGGCTAAAATTATAATCGTTGTTATCATTTTATCATTCGCCTTAGCCGGGGTGAGTAGTTATTTAGGTGGTAGCGGTATTTCTGTTGCTGTTAACGTAAATGGTGAAGAAATCAGTAAGGCGACAGTTGATCAAGCTTATCAAAATGAGCGGTCTCGTTTAGAGCAGCAATATGGCGAGCAGTTTGAACTGTTGGCATCAACACCCAATTTCAACCAAAAAATCAGACAGCAAGCGATGCAAACGGTCATTTCTGAGCGCCTTCTGACCCAAGCCATTAAGGATATGGGCTTGCGTATTGGTGATGAACAAGTCAAACAAGAAATTCGTAAAATGGCAGAGTTTCAAATTGATGGAAACTTTAATAACGAACAATACTTATCATTATTAAGAAGAGCGAGTTATACACCGGCACAATTTAGTGAAAGTGTAAAACAGGATCTCGCACGTCGTCAGTTGCTGACTATGGTACTCGGTAGTGAATTTATCTTACCGATGGAAGTGCAGCAAGCTAACCGCTTACAAGCTCAAAAACGAGTGGCAAGTGTGCTAACGGTTAAAGCGAGTGATTTTGCTGATAACGATTCCATCAGTGAACAGGAAATATCCACTTATTACGACAATAACAGCCAGCTTTTTCAAACAGCTGAGCAAGTTAGTGTCGATTACGTTGTACTAGATGGTTCATTGTTAGCTGACCGAGTGACGTTAAGCCGTGATCAGCTGGAAAAATATTATGACATGCACGCATCTGATTATCAGCGCAGTGAAAAGCGTAAAGTTGCGCATATCTTACTGCTCGGAGACAGCAGTGCAGCCAAAGAAAAAGCGCAAGCTATTTTGTCTGAACTTGAAAAGGGGGCTGATTTTGCACAGCTTGCCGCTGAAAAATCTGAGGATAGCTATTCTGCTAAAAATAATGGTGAATTGGACTGGTTTGAACGTGGTGTAATGGATCCTGCCTTTGATGATGCTGCCTTTGAACTCACCCAAGAAGCGCCCTTGTCGGGTATTGTGAAATCACAATTTGGTTATCACATCATCAAATTAGTTGATCTTCAAGAAAGTAAAACATTAGCCCTGTCTGAGGTAACAACGCAAGTTGAGAAAGCCGCCAAACAGCAAAAAATGAGTAATCTTTATTATGAACTGTATCAAAGCTTAAGTGAAGCCGCCTTTGAACGACCTGATAATCTAGATGAAGCTGCCAGAGTGATTGACGCGGATATTCAACATACAGACCTATTTTCAGCTGCAGAGGCGCCCGAACTGCTTGCGAATAATGCGGTTTTGAAAATCGTATTTGATAGCGTATTTCGTGAAGACAGAATGAATTCGGAGCTTATTGAGCTTGCTGAAAATAAAGTCATTGTTGTTCATATTAAGGATTACCAAGCGGCGGCATTACAACCACTTACTGACGTTTCTGAGCAGATTATAGCGCAGCTACAGGCACAGAAAGCGCATAAAAACACAGAAGAGTTTGTTAAATTGTTAATGGTTAAGTTAAATGCTCAACAGTCGATTGAAACTATATTGACCGAGAAAGAATTGGCATTTAGTGACCCGTTAACCTTTACACGTAATGATAGTGAGCTTGATTATCGTGTGGTGCAGGCGGTCTTTAAATTAGCCAAACCCGCTGCACAGCAAGCGACTTACGATTGGGTGACAACAAGCACAGATGATTATGCATTAATTGAGCTAACGTCGATTGAAGAACTTGATCCTGAGTTGAAAAACGCTGATCAGATACAAAAACTTGAACAGAGGTTGGAACGCTTATTTTCAGAATCAACCTATCAAGCCTTATCAATGGCGTTGATGGCCAATGCAGAGATTAAATATCCGGCTGAATAACTGGATTATTTGTTAAATGCTAAAGATTAAAAAGGCGACTAAATATAGTCGCCTTTTTTTATGGCAGAAATAGCAGCAGATTGTAATTAAACCGAGTGAAGTTGGGATAACAGCGGAGCTTTTAAAAAAGGGAGCTGATTATAAAGCTCCCTTTTTTATCAATTTAATTTCTATTATTTCTATTATTTCATGCTTATTTATCAGCACGGCCCATAAATTTATGTTCAGCCGTGTTCACTTTTATTTTATCACCCGTAGAGATATGCTCAGGTACTTGCACTGTCAGACCGGTCGAGAGTATTGCGGGTTTGGTACGGGCTGTAGCCGACCCACCTTTAATAGAGGGCGATGTTTCTACTATTTCCAGTTCAACACTGGAAGGCAGTTCTAGAGCGACGGGCGCGCCGTCAACTAAAACCACCTGAATACCTTGAGTATCTTCATTAATCAACAGTATTTCGTCTGTGATGCTGTCTTTATCGAGGTTGTACGGTGTGTAATCTTCATTATCCATAAACACATATTGTTCACCATCAATATACGAAAACATCACATTACGGCGGATTAAATCAGCTAATGGCAGCATCTCGTTATCTTTGAATGTTTGATCAATTTTTGAGCCGGAAACAACGTCGTACATACGCATCCGGTATAAACTACCGCCGGCACGTCCCTGCGGCACAGAGCGTTCAATATCTCTAATAATATAAACATTGTTGTTGTATTCAACTGCGGTATTTTTTTTAATGTCGCTTGCCTTTGGCATGGGTTAATCCTTATTAATAATGATTGTTGTTTGTTAAGTTTGATTAAATCTAAAATAGTTATTCTTTATACCAAAGGAATTAATGAAGCGATTAAGTATTGCCAGGAAAAATTAACACTAACAAGACGTGAGTTGCATTCGATCGTTGTTCTTACTTCACAAAATCGTATGGAACAATTTTGAACAGCTTTATCTGACCACAAAGTGGTGAAGAACAGGATGTTCTGAATAAAAATCACAACGCTGTTAGAGTATATTTTAACTAGCAAGACTGATCACTTTTTTAGTTTTTTTGGTATTACTACCCATTAAATGCAGCGCGCGGGTTTTGGCAATCCGGCGATTTTAGTCGCTTGTTTAGCTGGTCCCTTAGGGAAAAGACGGTACAGATAACGACTGCTTATCTTCTCTTTTCCATATTCTTTTTCCAGCGCTTTAACCAGCGTGCGCATCGCTGGTGAAGTATTATACTCGAGATAAAAACCACGCACAAAAAAAACGACTTGCCAGTGCTGATCAGTCATATTTAGTGATTCTGACTGGGCAATAAAAGCCGCTAGTTCCTGAGTCCATAAGCTTGTATCCAGTAAGTAACCCTGCGCATCTGTTGGGTATTCTTGGCCGTTAAATAACAAAATATTTATCCTTTTACTCTTGCAAATATCCTATAAAATGGAGTCTACCTGTTGTAAAAGCCCTTGTATATCATCGACGCTCAAACATAATCCGAATATTGTTAGCGTTTCTTTTTACCGTCAAAATTAATCTGCTGCAGAATCAACTGAATGTCTATTGCGGCAAATGCAATTAAACGCAATTGCTCAATAATTAATAACGTTTCGCCAGAAAAAGGGGTCTCAAAATTTTCCAGTTCTTCAATCGTTTTAACAATTTGCTTGGTATCAATATCTTGAGGTCGGCAAGCTAAAAAAAGTTGTTTGCTGGTACGCTTGACTAAGTTTTGTATTTTAATGTTTTTTTCAAAATCACTGATCTTATGGCGGTGAGAAGCCAGTGCAGCGATATAAGAGACCAAGGCATCACAACGATTGACTAGAGCATAAACTTCCTGATTTAACTGTTGTTTTGAGTGAGGTTCAAACAACATACTTTGCCAGGCACTGGCCAATAGCGCATCACTTTGAAAAGTGTTAAAACGTGTGATTCGGTAATTTAAGTTTTCACTTCGACCATGCTGGTATTGATCAGTTACCTGTTTGAAGTAGCGGCTACTTAAGGTTAAAAGTTGGTTAACGAGTATTGGAAAGCGCTGGAACTGCCAATCGGGGAAAATAAAACTGGTTGCCAGTACGCTCAATAAACAACCTAGCAGGGTTTCGCCGATGCGATAGGGTAAAACTTCCATCCCAGTGCCGTTTAATAAATTGAATATAAACATCACAAAGAGGGTCATAAACACGATCGATAAACCATAGTTAGTACGTACATAGGTAAAAAAGAAAAAAGCCATTAATACCAGTAAGACAGCTTGCGGGATTGTTCCTTCAACTAACATTAGGATTGGATAACCTAAAAGGACCCCAAATAGGGTGCCTATACTGCGCAATACCAACCGCTTCCGTGTTTCACTGAAACTGGGTTGGCAAACAAAGACAACCGTTAGTAAAATCCAGAAACCGTGGTTAAGTTGCAAAATGTTTTGCAGAAAAAACGCGACTAATAAAGCGATACTGATTCTAAGCGCATGTTTAAAAGTCGGGTTGGTTGCCGTCATTGCAGACAGCAGTTGTTTGTAAGCTGGCTGTGTCGGTGGAGATTCGGCTTCGATAGGCACTATCATTATTTCATTCTGCCCGGTTTGCTGCGTTTGTAACAATAAGGTATTTATGCCATCTAAATTTTCATAAATACCCTGCAGCCCCTGCAAGGCTTTTTTATTATCAATAATCGCTGGGTTTTGCTTAAGCAGGCATAATTGATCGGCCAGGGCTTTAAGGGTCCATTTTAAGCGGCGACTGTGCAGATAGTTTTTTTTATCGGAGATAGCCATGCCAATTTTATAATACTCCTCACCTAATTGTAATAAAAGCTGATGGTAACCTTCTAATATTTGACTTTCCCGAAAGCTTTTTTCCAATTGGCTGTATAAATACTGGCTTGCGCTAATGCGTTCATGAATTTGTTCTGCAATAAAATAGTTATAATTAAGTTTATCAAGCTCAGGTTGCTGCTGGTTGAACTGAAAACGAGATTGAATAATTCGTTTGCATTGATCAAAGCGAGCCATAATGGCAATGTTGCGAATCGCTAATTGTTGACGTACGGCAAATATCCCGGCTTTGCTGGTGCCCTCTTTTTCGTTAAATAAAGCAGATTTTTGCTTTTGATAACGACTTAATGCGAAGAACAGTTGTGCTAGTTGCGCCCTTAACGAGCGATAAGGGCTATAAAAATTCCAGAACAGAGAAAACAGGCCGTACCATAATGCACCTAGGCTTAAGAGAATGGGTTGCTCATACCAGCTGATCTCGGCCTGATAGCCTATCATGGTATAAATTGCGATTAAAATAGCACCAAATCCAATCCTATTATAATGGTTGCCTAATACGGCAAGCATCAGAAAAGCAAAACTTGAGGTAAATAAACCCAGGGCAAAAGCCACCGGATAGGGCATTAATAACTCAACGCAGGACGATGCAAAAAGGAAGCATAGTGCGATAGTAAAAACAAATTTACGTTTGTTTTTACTGTTATCATCGGTTTCAACCACGCCGCTGGCCATTACCCCTAAACACAGAGAAACTGAAATATGCAGACTGTTTTGTGTGAAAAAGGGAATCGACTCTAGCATCAGCACCGGAATAAATGCCATCGACATGGCAATTAATACGCGTAAACCGGCATGCACGTTTGAATCTGAAATTAGCTTACGTAATAAGCCGTTAAAACTGAATATTGAATTTGACGGTTGCATAGATCTCTATCTGGTAAATAAAGCGACTAAGAGGGGTAAGCCAAGGATCCTACCGATAAGATTCTAAATAGAAAAGATATTATCTGAAATAAAAACAATAACCTCAAATAGTTTGGCTATATACCCATAATACTTCAAGATGCAAAGTCAGCAAGAAAAATTATGCACAGATGCTAGGCATAAAATTGAAGTATCGTTATTCTATATAGCGATTTTATAACAACGCAGATTCGCACAATCTTCCTTGTGCCTGACAAAGCATTTTCAAGTAACATGGGTATATAATGAAACTGGTCAGGATTTATGTGACATCATTCAATTGTTTTGCGACAATACGCGCATATTAAACATTATAAATAGAGAATTGTTCAATGACTGCACAAATCATAGATGGTAAGGCAATTGCAACCACGATCACCGAGCGAGTAGCAAAGGGTGTTAAGCTGCGAATAGCCGAAGGATTACGTGCTCCGGGGCTGGCCGTTATTTTGGTGGGAGGGGACCCTGCATCGCAAATATATGTTGCCAGCAAACGCCGAACCTGTGAAGCTGTGGGTATTAACTCCAAGGCCTTTGATCTTCCTGAAACAACCACTCAGGATGAATTGTTAGCCTTAGTTGATAAGCTTAATGATGATCCTTGCATTGATGGAATACTGGTGCAGTTTCCATTGCCCGAGGGGCTTGATGAAACCTTAGTGATTGAACGTATTAAACCCGACAAAGATGTTGATGGTTTTCATCCTTACAATGTCGGGCGGTTAGCGCAGCGTATACCATTGCTGCGCTCTTGCACACCTCGCGGTATTATCAGTATGCTCGAATATATCGGCACTGAGTTGCACGGTAAACATGCGGTGGTAGTCGGTGCATCGAACATTGTAGGGCGGCCGATGACACTGGAACTATTATTAGCCGGTTGTACAACCACCACTTGCCATCGCTTTACCACGGATTTGGCACATCATGTCAAACAGGCTGATATTCTTGTCGTGGCACGGGGTAAAGCTAATTTTATTCCGGGTGAGTGGATTAAAGAGGGGGCTATTGTCTTTGATGTTGGCATTAACCGTCTGGAAAATGGCAGTCTTGCTGGTGATGTTGACTTTGCGGTCGCGAAAGAGCGTGCCGCATGGATCTCTCCGGTACCTGGCGGGGTCGGACCAATGACGGTTGCAACCCTGATTGAAAATACGCTGTTTGCCTGTAATGAATTTCACAGCAAATAAAAATGCAAATTTGCTAACCAGTGTTATACCCATCTTACTTCAAGATGCTTTGTCAGGCGCAAGGTCGAAGACCAGAGCAAGACGCAACTTGACCTTTCGAGCGATTAACTGCGTTAATCCTCTAGCGGTAGATGTAAATGCAAGCATTTACATCTTAAATGGTTATTCCCTTTTCGATTACTGCAACGCAGCGCGGGCTTTCGAGCTTGCGCCCCGTAGCGCAAGGAAAATTGCGCTAATCTGCGTTGTTATAAAACCGTTATGTAGAATAACGATACTTTAATTTTATGCCTAACATCTCGGCACAATTTTCCTTGCTGCCTCTGTATCTTGAAGTATCATGGGTATATATCAAAAAAATCACCGACATCGTTAACAACTGTGCAGATAACCCATTATTAACTGTTATTACTATCACCCTTGCCGATTAAAACTAACCTTTTTAAGGTTAGCACTCGCCTCTGGCCAATCATGGCTTTCCTGTGTTTATTTTTTATATTATGAAATATTTATCTTTAAACAAAGCCATCAAGTGCAGTGATTTTTGGTTTTATCGCCTAAAAAAACAGCGGTTAATTTCTTCTTTAAGTGTGATCTAGATCTTCTTTTTAGTATTGTTCATCCGCAGTATTATAAACATAAAGGCTGATAAATCGCCAATAGCTGAGATTGAAATGGATCGTTTGTTTTTTCTTTTAAATTTTATTACCTATTGATTTTGTTGATTTAATTAATAATATCGAGGGGGACTTGCTTTTTATATAAAAATAAAAAAGCTAAGATTACAGTGTGTTACATAAATTTAAGAAAGTTCAATTCATTATTGCAAAATGTTTAAAGCTTGCTAGTGTTATAGGGTGCAGTGCAGATATCCTGTAAATAAAATTTTTATTGTACATATTAAATGTTTAATAATAAAAAAACTAAAATAAGGAAATAAAAATGAAAAAAGCAATTTTACCCGCAATGATCGCCGCTCTACTGGCCACTTCTGCGCAAGCTGCTACTGTTTATGATGCAGACGGCACAACGGCAGACGTTTATGGCCGTATGCAGTTCAAGATTACTGACGACGGCACTGGCAGTACAGACGGCGTAGGCTCTGCGCGTCTGGGTTTTAAAGCCGCATCACCTATTAATTCTCATGTTAATGCGATTGCTAAAGGTGAATGGCAGATTGCGTCTGAAACATCTAATAATGGCACATTTAAGGTGCGTGAGCTGTATGCCGGTTTTGACTCGGCTGAAATGGGCTCACTGGTTTTCGGTCAAACATTTACTGCATTTTACCAAACTTCTGGTGTGACCGATTACTTTAACACGGGTGGTTTTAAAGCAATATATAACAACATTGACCCTTACCGTCAAGAAGGGCAAGTAGTCTACTCAGGTGAATTTTCCGGTGTATCTGTTGGCGCTTCAACCCAGTTCGAAAAAAAGAGTTACACAGTTGATAGTGGGGGAAATTCAACAAGCGACCTTGATAATGGTTATGCTCTAAGCTTAGGTTATAAGATCGCCGATGTTAAGGTTAGCGCTGGTTACCTGCTTCAGCAGTTTGCTACCCTCGAAGACAAGAAAAACTTTGCTCTTTCAGCGACCTATGCACTGAACGATCTCTACCTTGCTGCTGTTTATGCAGAATCTGAGCAGGATAACGTTGCTGATTATCAGGCTTATGACCTGCTTGCAAGTTACGCTCTGGTTGATGATGTTCAATTTCTAGTCGGTTATGGCTTCGAAGAAGATACTGTCTCAAACACAGATACCGTTGATGAAGTGACTTTATCCGCGCAATATGCGTTCAATAACCATCTAAAAACGTGGATTGAATACAAAGCAGATATGATCACGGATCAAGATGACGCTGTAGAAATTGCGTTACAATACAACTTCTAAGCTGCATTAACTTATACTTAAGTTAATGGTTGTTAAGACTTTTAAATCCGATCCATTGATCGGATTTTTTATGCCTGACGGTTTTTATGCTGAAAGGTTTTTATGTATAAAGACAGGGACAATCTGTTTAATATAAGTCATTAGAACAAAATCTAAAATGGTGACTTTTTGCCACCAGTGTAAATATTTTGCTGCGCTTTAACTTTATTTACTGGCCATAGTTACTGGCGATAGCTTTGCAGAAAACGGCCTATTTTTGTGATTGCCGTAGTGAGTTCGTCGACACGCGGCAAACAAACAATCCTAAAATGATCCGGTGAGTGCCAGTTAAAGCCCGTCCCCTGCACAATTAATATTTTTTCTTCCATTAATAGATCCATGGCAAAACGCTGATCGTCTTTAATATTAAATTGCTTTTGATCAAGCTTAGGGAAAAGGTATAAAGCTCCCTTAGGTTTAGTACAGCTTAACCCGGGAATATCATTAATTAATTTCCATGCACTTTGCGTTTGTTCATATAAACGTCCGCCCGGAACCGTCAGCTCATTAATACTTTGATATCCACCCAGGGAAGTTTGGATAGCATGCTGCATCGGCACATTGGCACATAAACGCATACTGGCGAGCATCTCTAATCCATTAATATAATCACGTGCTTGCTTTTTTGCGCCGCTTATCATCATCCAACCGACGCGAAAACCGCAAACCCGATAGGCTTTAGACAGTCCGTCAAAGGTCACAATTAAAATATCGTCAGCCAGGGTGGCCAGCGGAATATGCACCGCATCATCGTAAATAATTTTCGAATAAATTTCATCGGAAAAGACAATTAAATTGTGGATACGGGCAAGCTCTATAATCTGCTCTAATAATTCTCTGCTGTAAACCGCGCCGGTGGGATTATTGGGATTGATAATTACAATCCCTTTGGTTTTGACGGTGATTTTCGATTTAATATCCTCGATATCGGGAAACCAATCTGATTGCTCATCACAAATATAATGGACCGCTTTCCCGCCGGATAAATTTGTTGCGGCTGTCCATAGCGGGTAATCCGGTGCAGGCACTAATAGCTCATCACCATTATTTAACAAACCCTGCATCGCCATTACAATTAATTCACTGACCCCGTTGCCGATATAAATATCATGGGTATCAAGTGACAGCAGACCTTTAGCCTGATAATGCTGCATTACCGATTTACGTGCAGAAAAAAGGCCTTTGCTGTCACAATAACCCTGACTTTGTGGCAGGTTTTTTATCACATCCATCATCACTTCTTCAGGCGCATCAAATCCAAACTGGGCAGGATTACCGATATTTAGTTTTAAAATACGCTGTCCTTCCTCCTCCAATTTATGTGCTTGTTTAAGGACGGGTCCGCGAATGTCATAACAGACATTATCTAATTTAGTGGACTTTTGAATGGAATACATGAGCACCTCTGAATGCATAAATTTTGGTCAGTAAAGATAAGTTATTTTTTACTATTAAACGTACCTGATATTGAAGAGACTGTGAAGCAAATAACAAAAACAATGCAGCATTCACGCTTTTATTATGAATTTTTTTCAAGTATTGTTGTAATAATTGAAATTTTCTTTGGAAGGGGCTTTCGCTGTGATTGAAATCAAACACTTAAAAACCCTGACAACATTAAATGCGACGGGCAGTTTAATTGAGACTGCCCAGCATTTGCACCTGACACAATCGGCAATATCACATCAGTTAAAAGAGTTAGAAGGGCGGCTTAACTGCGCTTTATTTATCCGTAAATCTAAACCGATTCGATTCACGGTTTCCGGTCTGCGTTTATTAGATTTAGCCAAGCAGGTCTTGCCGCAAGTAAACAATGCGGAAAGAGATGTTGCGCGTTTTTGTTCAGGTGATGCCGGTCGTTTACACATGGCCATTGAGTGCCACTCCTGTTTTCAGTGGTTGATGCCGGCGATTGATAAATTTCGTGATAATTGGCCGGAGGTGGAGTTAGATTTTTGTAGTGGTTTTAGTTTTTTACCTTTACCCGCCTTAAAACGGGGAAATTTGGATCTTGTCGTCACCTCAGATCCGCAACCGATTGAGGGGATTAGTTACATTCCTCTGTTTCGTTATCAGCCGATGCTTGCTTTAAGTCGCCATCATAGATTGGCGCAGAAAAATTATATTGACGCTGAGGATCTTAGTCAGGAAACCTTAATCACTTACCCCGTCGAGAAAAAACGTTTAGATATTTTCAACCTGTTTTTAACGCCCGAAGGGGTCTCCCCGGCAAAAATTCGTCATGCTGATCTGACCTTAATGATGTTGCAGTTAGTTGCCAGCGGCAGAGGCGTGGCGGGGTTACCTAACTGGGCCTTATTTGAATATCTGCAAAAAGATTATGTGGTTGCGCGGCGCTTGGGTAAAGAAGGAATATGGAATACCTTGTACGCCGCAGTACGCGAAGAGCAGCAAGGGATGGCCTATTTACAGGATTTTATTAAAACGGCAATAAGCTGTTCTTTCAAAGATTTAAAAGGGATTAAAGTTGCCAGTACAGGAGCACCGTATTTTGAAAAATAAATTATTCAAAATGATCCTTAATGTTGTTAGAAGTAATATCTGTTGTTTCAAAGATCTAAAAGGAGTCAAAGTGACCAGTACGGAAGCCCTGTTGTTTGAAAAATAAAAAAGTTATAAATTATTCAAGATGATCCTGAATGTCGTTAGAAGTGATCATTATTATCAATAATATGGAGTGAATAAATGGGATGTTGTGACGTACAAGGATTAATGCCTTTTGAGCTGGCATTGGATAAAATGCAGGTCGCATTAGGCAATGTTTGTCAGGAAATTTCGCAGCCACTAGCACAAGCATTAGGTTACGCATTAGCGCAGGAAATAAAGTCACCCTTAAATGTTCCCTCTTTTAATAATTCGGCAATGGATGGTTATGCCGTTAAATGCGCTGATCTGATTAACTGCTCAGCAGAAAAGCCCGTTATATTAAAGCAAGTTGGCCAGTCTTTTGCCGGTGCCCCTTATCGTGGTCAGCTAACCTCGGGTGACTGTATTCGCATTATGACCGGTGCTGTTATGCCCGATTGTGCCGACAGTGTGGTCATGCAGGAGCGTACCACGGCCAAAGATGGCTTAATTAGTTTTACGCAGTGCGCCAAATTGGCCGATAATGTCCGCTTAGCGGGTGAAGATATTAAACTCGGTCAACGGGTGCTTAATAAAGGCCATAAATTAACCCCCCGTGATATTCCCTTAATTGCCTCGCTGGGATTCGCTGATCTCGGTGTTTTTAGCAGACTTAAAGTCGCGGTTATCTCCTCGGGTGACGAACTGAAAAACGTAGGTGAAACACTGGATGAAGGTGATATTTATGACAGTAATCGTTATGGCATCATCGCGCTATTATCCCGCCTGAATGTGGAAATTATTGATTTTGGTATTGTCAAAGACGATAAAAACCTGCTCCGCGAGGCCTTTATCAACGCGGATCAGCAAGCCGATGTGGTGATTAGCAGCGGCGGAGTTTCAGTGGGTGAAGCGGATTTTATTAAAGATATTTTATTAGAATTAGGCAGTATAAATTTTTGGAAATTAGCCATTAAACCGGGTAAACCTTTTGCTTTTGGAAAATTACCATCGAGTGTGTTTTTCGGCTTGCCAGGTAATCCTGTTTCCGCTATGGTCACTCTTTACCAGCTTGCTGTACCCGCGATGGCGACCTTAAGTGGTTTAAATCCTCAGCCTGCCATTCGTTTTAACGCGATTGCGCAAGAAAAATTTAAAAAATCCCCCGGACGAACCGATTTTCAACGTGCAGTGTATTCTGTTAATGACAATGGACAGTTAGTTGTACAATCAACTGGGCATCAAGGTTCGGGCGTTTTTAGTTCAATGAGCCAATCAAATTGTTTTATTGTACTGGAGCAGGATCGCGGTAATGTTAGTGTGGGTGAAACCGTTATTATTGAGCCGTTCAATGCTTTGATGGACTAAATCGTCGCAGAGACTAAGAACATTATTATACAAAAAAATACATTTAACTTTTAAGCACAAAAAGTGCGCTATGGGAACTGCAATGATTAATACCGATGATATACATATTAAAGCGATAAAAGAGCTATTACCACCTATTGCATTATTAGAAAAATTTCCGAGAACAGCTGCAATCAGCGCAACGGTTAGCAATTCACGTGCAGCCATTCATAATATTTTAACTGATCAGGATGATCGTGTTTTAGTGATTATTGGTCCATGTTCAATTCATGATACCAAAGCGGCCCTTGAGTACGCTCAGAAATTGGCGCCGCTGCGTGAAAAATATAAAGATTCATTAGAAATCGTGATGCGTGTTTATTTTGAGAAACCACGTACCACGGTCGGTTGGAAAGGGCTGATTAATGATCCGGAATTAAAGGGCACCTTTAATATCAATAAAGGATTACGCACAGCACGTAAATTATTATTAGATATTAACCAGATGGGTCTACCCGCTGCGACTGAATTTTTAGACATGATAACCCCGCAATATGTTGCCGATTTAATGACTTGGGGGGCAATTGGTGCACGTACTACTGAATCACAAGTTCACCGTGAATTAGCATCGGGCCTCTCTTGCCCGGTTGGATTCAAGAATGGCACCGACGGTACCATCAAAGTCGCCGTAGACGCTATCGGCGCGGCTAATGCCCCACATCACTTCCTGTCGGTCAACAAGTTTGGTCACAGTGCCATTGTTGAAACCAAAGGTAATCCCGATTGTCATATTATTTTACGCGGCGGTAAAACACCCAATTATAGTGCTCAGCATGTTGCTGCTATTAAATCTGATCTGCAAAAATCAGGTTTAGCACAAAAAATAATGATCGACTTTAGCCACGGAAACTCAGAGAAAAAATTCGAAAATCAACTGAAAGTTTGCACTAATGTGAGTGCACAAATTGCAGCGGGTGATCAAGCGATTACCGGTGTGATGGTTGAAAGTCATCTTGTCGAAGGTCGTCAAGACTTAATCGAAGGTGCCTGTGAAACCTACGGTCAAAGTATCACCGATGCTTGTATCGGTTGGGCGGATACCGAAAAACTATTAGCTGAGCTTGCCGAGGCAGTTATCACCCGTCGTGGTTAATAGCAGTCTAGGTTAACGGTTTTATTAAGCACTGTTCAGGCAGTGCTTTTTTTTATTCAAAATCTACATATCAGTACAATATGAAGACTAAAAAGCAACAACTCCTTAATAAAAAGAAACCTATTATGATTTTGGGTTGTACCAGTGATGCCGGTAAATCGCTTATTGTAACGGCGATTTGCCGCCTGCTGGCTAATCGCGGGGTAAAGGTTGCCCCTTTTAAAGCGCAGAATATGAGTAACAATGCGGCCATTACTGAAGAGGGATTGGAGATGGGGCGTGCGCAATATCTGCAGGCACTGGCGGCTAAAGCGACCCCCAGCGTATTAATGAATCCGGTGTTATTAAAACCCAGTGCGGAGACCTTTAGTCAGGTGATTGTTAATGGGATAGTCAATAATGAAATCAGTAAGTTACCTTGGATGGGCCGTAAATCCCTGCTCTGGAAAAATGTTCAATATGCACTGCACAGATTACAGGATGATTATGAGCAAGTGATTATTGAAGGAGCAGGCAGTCCCGCCGAAATTAATTTAAGAGCGGGCGATATTGTCAATATGTCCGTTGCGCTTGAATGCCAGGCAGACGTTTATTTGGTCTCAGACATTGACCGCGGAGGATCCTTTGCGCACCTGCTCGGTACTTGGGCATGTTTAGCGCCCGAGGAGCAGAAGTTAATTAAAGGATTTGTGCTTAACAAATTTCGCGGTGATCCGCTTTTGCTGGGTAATGCGATGGACTGGTTAGAAGAAAAAACTGGTATTCCTACGGTGGCAAATTTACCCTATTATCGCCATCAGCTACCCGAAGAGGATAGTTTCAGGCTGGGGAGTCAATGGCAACGCGGTAAAATCAATGTTGCCCTTATTTATTACCCTTACGCTGCTAATCTGGATGAGTTTGACCCATTATTATACCAGGACGATGTTAATCTGGTGCCCGTTCATCAAAATAGGGATTTAACCCTCTTCGACGCCTTGATTTTACCGGGCAGCAAAAACAGTGGTGCCAGTTTAACCTTTTTAAACACCACTGGTCTTGATAAAAGCATTCAGCAGTTCCAAAGGACAGGGAAATTGATTATGGGAATTTGTGGCGGATTACAGATTCTTGGAAAAACTATTTTAGATCCGCTTCATATTGAAGATGGCAATAAACAAGGCTTAGGGTTAATCGCGCTGCAAACTGAGATTTGCGCCGACAAATCGACTCGACAAATAACCCTTAATTGCCTAGAAAAGCGCATTAAGGGTTATGAAATACACCATGGTAAAACCATCACCGATGCTGCACTTAGTCATTTTATAGCGGCGAATACCGGCTGGCAGCAGGATAATGTTTATACTACATATATTCATGGTTTATTTGAAAATAAAGTTTTTTATAACTGGTTTATGAGCCAAATTGGCGGACTCCAGAATGGCTTTGAATGGGCGGAACATCTGGATAATGAACTGGATAAATTGGCAGATATGTTTGCCCAACATGGATGGTTGTAGGTAAAGCCCTCAGCCTTCGAGCTTTTGAGCTTTCCAGTTTTCTATCTTTCTGGCATTCGACTAAGGGTTTAAGCGTTTCACTGTCCAGTTTTTTTCAGTCGGTTGATATACAAATCTGTCATGCAAACGATCTGCTTTGCCCTGCCAAAACTCGATGCTTTCAGGGATAACCCGATAGCCTCCCCAAAATTCGGGTAATGGAATTTCTTTTCCGGAAAATTTTTCTTCGAAATATTTTACTCTTTCTACTAAGGTCTGCCGATCATTGAGCTCCTGGCTTTGGTGTGAGGCCCAGGCTCCAATACGGCTGCCCCGGCCGCGACTTTGAAAATAGGCATTTGATTGCGCGCTGCTGATTCGTTCAACTCTCCCCTCAATACGGACTTGACGTTGCAGTATATTCCAGTGAAATAAAAGTGCTGCAAAGGGATTTGCTTCAAGATCATGGGCTTTACGGCTGTCATAATTGGTAAAAAAGACAAAACCTTCAGGATCGACTTCTTTTAATAATACCATGCGGGAAGAGGGGCGTCCTTCAGGCGTACAAGTTGAAATAGACATAGATTCAGGCAGGACAATACCGGTATCTTGCGCCTTTTTTAACCAGCTGTTAAAAAATAAAATGGGGTCATTCGTTTCTTTTAATGCTTCATTTTCGATTAATACACCTTGACCTAGGGTGAAAACACAACGAATTTTACTGATAAGTGACATAATATCTTCTTATTTGAATTGGAATTTTAAGGGTATACCCAAGCTGCCTCCTGAGTGTATAATTTGTTACAAATTTTGTCGAATAATTCAGCCTATGCTATTGAGAAATATTGTGCCAGTTTCATTTAATTATCAAGATCTCATCACGCTCTTTAATAACACCTTTGCGGATAGGTTTAATACCGTATTAATTGCGGGTGAAGATGAGCCTGTCTACTTACCCGCAGATGCTCAAAACAGGCAGCACAGAATCGCATTTGCACATGGTTTTTATGCCAGCGCATTACATGAAGTCGCACACTGGTTAGTGGCAGGTGAGCAGCGCCGCTTATTGGTTGACTACGGTTATTGGTATGAACCAGATGGTCGTGATGCCAAACTTCAAGCCGAATTTGAAAAAGTTGAGATAACACCGCAGGCAATTGAATGGGCATTGGCGGCAAGTTGTGGTTTTAAATTTGATGTCAGCGTGGATAACCTCGGTGGCATTAGCATTGACCGATTAAGTTTTAAACATAAAGTACATGACAGGGTGATGAATTATTTACAAAATGGATTGTCTAAGCGGGCTATGTTGCTTATTAACGCTTGTCAGGATTTTTATCATACCCCAGTTTTATCAGCTGAATTGTTTAATTATCAGGGGCTAAGGGAGGCAGATGAAAAAAAATTTGGAACTGCTCATGAATAAAACTTATCACCATCCAGTGCAAATTTATTACGAAGATACCGACCATTCAGGGGTGGTATATCACCCTAATTTTCTGAAGTATTTTGAACGAGCCCGTGAGCACGTGATTGATAGCAATCTGTTGGATAAATTGTGGCGCGAAAATGGAATTGGTTTTGCAGTCTATAAAGCCAACATGACCTTTCAAGACGGCGTTGAATTTGCTGAAATTTGTGATATTCGCACAAGTTACCAAATTGACGGCAAATATAAAACCTTATGGAGACAAGAGGTGTGGCGACCTGGCGCGACTAAAGCGGCTGTTATTGGCGATATCGAAATGGTTTGTTTGGATAAGAAGAAACGTTTACAACCCCTACCAGAAAGTATCTTGAGAACGCTGCTTAGTGAATAATATCAAGTTTGCTTGGATCTATCATGGCGCTATGAAAATCTTATTTTCGATATGATTGAGCAGCCTAAAAAATCACAATTTTGAGATCCTTTTTGTCAACTTATTTGAGTCCTAAGCTATTTTACTGCCAAAACACTTTACAAATATATCGCTAATTTTTTAGACTACAAAAATACAAGCTGTCAATATTCTTTAAATATAGCATGGACACACAGAGGCTATTTACATAACATAGGGTCAACATATCAGCAACATTTGAAACTAAAAAATATGACCAATGAACACACAGTAATTGAAAAAGATGTAGATATACTGTTAGTAGGGGCGGGTATTATGAGCGCGACCTTAGGTATTTTATTAAAGCAGTTAGACCCTAGTCTGAAAATAGCCATGATCGAGCGTTTACCCGATGTGGCGACTGAAAGCAGTGATGGTTGGAATAATGCCGGAACAGGACACGCGGCTTACTGTGAACTGAATTATACACCGGAAATGAGTGATGGCAGTATTGATACCAGAAAAGCATTTTTTATCAATACCGCTTTTGAAGAGTCGTTACAGTTTTGGTCTTATTTAGTTGATCAAAAAGCATTACCCCGTCCGACGCACTTTATTAATCAAGCCCCCCATCATAGTTTTGTGAGTGGCGATAAGGACGTTGAGTTTTTGCGTAAACGTTATGAAACCTTAAGCGCGCACCCTCTCTTTTCTGCGATGCAATACAGTGAAGACCCTGATGTTTTGAAAAAATGGATGCCATTGGTGATGCAGGGCCGGGATCCGGATCAGAAGGTAGCTGCTACCAGAGTGCGTTATGGCTCCGATGTCAATTTCGGTGCATTAACACGTGACATGCTGACCGGCCTGCAGGAAATGGGCGATTTTGAAATTCTGGTGCAGCACTGTGTTACCCACATTGATAGGCAAAAAGATAATCGCTGGAAAGTGAGGGCTAAAAATAAAACCGGGGGGGCTCATCGTGATTTTAATGCCCGATTTGTTTTTCTTGGTGCAGGAGGTGGCTCTTTACCGCTGCTGCAGGCCTCTGGTATTCCTGAGGGGCATGGTTATGGTGGTTTCCCTATTAGTGGGCAATGGTTGGTCTGTACTGTGCCTGAAGTGGTTGAAAAGCACCATGCCAAAGTGTATGGAAAATCACCCGTAGGCGCACCACCTATGTCAGTACCACATTTGGATACCCGTATTATAGATGGTAAGAAGGCTCTGTTATTTGGTCCCTTTGCCGGATTTACAACCAAATTTCTTAAAAAAGGCTCTTTCTGGGATTTGCCAGCTTCTGTCAATCCATTGAATTTATTCCCTATGTTGTCCGTGGGATTGCACGGTTTCGATTTACTTCGTTATCTTATTTCCGAAGTGTTACAAACGCATAAATCCAGAGTAAAAGCGTTACAACAATTTTATCCCGAGGCAAAGGCCGCAGATTGGTTTTTGTCGATTGCGGGTCAGCGTGTGCAGATAATTAAAAAAGGCACGGAGCGCGCGGGAAAATTAGAATTTGGAACGGAAGTTATTCATTCTGCAGATGGAACGCTGGTGGCTTTATTAGGCGCATCTCCCGGTGCATCAACCGCAGTGAAAACGATGTTGAACATTATTGAAGAGTGCTTTCCCAAGGAGATAAAAAGCAAAGCATGGCAAGAGCAGATGAAGAAAATGATTCCATCTTATGGTCAATCTCTACTTAATAATACTGATTTGTTAGTCGAGGTGAGAAATCATACGCTAACAAGTCTAGAGTTGGATACTTTACCTTAGACCTAAAGCACATAAAGATGCAAAGTCAGCATTTTGCTGCTAGCTGTATTCACTGACTATATAAGCAGTGAATGGATATTTTTAAGTTCCTTTTTCATCCCATGTTGTTAGTGGATGTGCTGAACATCATGATTACAACTATATTCCGATGAATATTAACTTTTGGGTTGAAGGGTGTAATATCAATCCGCATAAGTAAATGGTCTAAAATTGCGCAGGAAAAAATAATGATAGCAAGACGTTTGATTGAGCAATAGCTGCCTATTGAGATTGAAAACAACGAAGCTAGCGTTAATTTTAACAATTAAGATAGGTCAGATATTTATGCGGATTGGTGTAGTAGTACTTCGATGACTCATATAAACATAACTGCTTGCGTTTTAGCATGCTATTTGGTATCAACAACGTGGTCGACGTAGCGCTTGACGTGCTCACATGGGGGGGAATAAGATGGGATACCAAGGGTTAAACTAATAAGCAGCTTTAGGCATGTTTAAATAACAGAAAGTGAAAGTGATGAAAAAAGATAAAGTTCTCTCTCCAATTAAACAGATGCAACAAGATGTAAAAAACGGTGACAGTAAATACAAGGCATTTGCCCGATATCAGTCTGCTGGTGGACAGCCTGAGCCCGGCTCAATGGCATTAGCGATGCTTCCTGATAAAGCGGCTGTTAAGCAATACGGCTGGATGAATATATTAATTTTGCTTATGTATTGGCTGCCTGTCGGTTCTTTATATGCGGTCGGTGCCTTTATGCAAGGAAACTTCTATTTAGGCCATCTGTTGGTGCCAATGATAGTGACTTATTTTGTGTTAAAGAAAAGCGCAATCAGTTACTACTTTTTTATCTATCTGAGTGCAAAAGTCATCTACGAGGCTTTTAATTCAAGCTCCGATAATAACTTGTTTTTGTCATTAGTGACTGTCTATTGCACTGTATTGATTGTTCTCACTATTAAGACTAAATTAACATTATTTTCATACCAGAGTTTCTTTCAGCAGAAGAAAAAACCAGACGGCACCTTTTTTTTTACATCGGAACCGAAATAGATGCCCTCCTTTATTAAGCAGAAAATGTTGTCGTTAATAAAGATAGTCCAATTACTTAAAAAGTAAGGCCTTGCCTATTTAAGTAACTTGGCTATCTATCTGCCATCAAAATCATCTTTCTTCTAAAACAAAAAAAAATTCACAATTCTACCGGTCAGGTGATGAGGCTTGCTGATAATTTTACATTGAAAGAACTATGCGATATGGGGATTGAGCTGACTATTTCAGAAAAAGTTGATCCTGAGCATGAACTCTGGTTTTCAGATGATGAGGTGGATGCGCTGACGCAGAAAAAAAAGATACTTAATCTCTTGGTGCCGTTAAATCCTCTGCTTAATACCGGAGGATTTTTTTTGCTGCTTTAACCTTCAATATTAATGAATGTCGATTCCAATAGCCTTCTTGCTGTATTATTTACTTACGGCATGAATAATCAGTAGTGAAAATTTAGGTTGGAGATTGTTCCTGATTTATACCGATACAGTGCATAATTGAGGTGACAATATTTATTATGAACAGGGAAGGGAATAATATTTAGATCAGTAGGCAACTATTTGCAACGGCAAGCCGCTCGTGTATTATCGCGCTTATTATCCTGTTTTGGGCATCGGTTCAAGGCTTTGTTAATAGTGTACATTCATCCTTCAAACTATAAAGATAGAATATGATATTTAAAGATTATAAATTATTAAGCCAACAAGCCGTTGCATTAATCGCTGACGAAACGGATTTAACTGCAAACCTTGCCAATCTCAGCGCATTACTCAATATGAGCTTGGATAATATTAATTGGGTCGGATTTTACCTGTTAAAGGATAACCAATTAGTTTTAGGTCCTTTCCAAGGTCAGCCTGCCTGCATTCGTATCCCCTTAAATACAGGCGTGTGCGGTAAGGCGTTTTCTACTAATACGATTCAAAGAGTGGCCGATGTGCAGCAATTTGCAGGGCATATTGCCTGTGATGCAAACAGCCAATCTGAAATTGTCTTACCTGTCAGTATCCAGGGAGTACCCGCGCTGCTATTAGATATAGATAGCCCGATTAAAAATAGGTTCACACAAAACGATCAGGATGGATTAGCCTACTTGGTTGAACAAATACAACTGTACCTGTGATTTTGATCTTGCAGGCGAAGCAATAACACTTTTTTGTGTTATTGGCACAATAAATACACTGAATTTGGATAAATAATGACGAGTTGCAATATAACTTAATCTTAACTGGTGTTGTTGTTCCTCAGGTATAAAATGTCGCCCCTGTTTGTTATTTTTATTTATTGACGTGAGGTTTATTAAGTTGGATTCAAAAAATTGTGTTGTTATTGCAATCGCAGGCGCTTCTGCATCGGGTAAAAGTTTAATCGCAAATACTATTTATCGGGAGTTGTGTGAAGAGATGGGAACCGATCAAATAGGCATTATTTCCGAAGATTCCTATTATCGGGAACAAAGCCATCTCGAATTAGAGCAGCGCAAGTTGACTAATTATGATCATCCCAAGGCATTTGAGCATGAGTTGTTGTGTTCTCATCTTAAAATGCTAAAAGATAACCGTTCCGTTAATATTCCTGTTTACAGTTATACCGAGCATACCCGCACGCTTCAATCAGAGACAATGACCTCCAAAAAAGTGATCATTTTAGAAGGTATATTATTACTCACCGATGCAGCTTTACGGGAGCAGATAGATGTCAGTATTTTTATTGATACGCCCCTCGATATCTGTCTTATGCGCCGTCTGGTTAGGGATATGGCCGAGCGAGAAAGAAGTATGGACTCTGTTTTATTACAATATACAAAAACAGTTCGTCCAATGTTTTTACAGTTTATTGAACCCTCTAAACAACATGCTGATATTATTGTGCCTCGTGGAGGCAAAAACCGGATTGCAAAGGATCTTCTCAAAACCAGAATAAAGTATCTATTGGACAAATAAATACGCCATTATTTAAGGTCATATTTACCCGGAGGGTTTAACCAACAGATTAAGTGCTTCAACCGGCATTATTTCTCCATTTTTGTATTTTAACCAACTTTTTATCTAAGAGAACGTAATGTTATTAGAATCTTACTACACTAAATACGACAATATAATACATATTACTGCTGAGCAGGCAAGTGACTTCGCGAAACAGGAATGCCATGATTTTAACCCTCTTCATGATCCTGATAATAAGCGTTTCTGCGTACCGGGTGACCTTCTATTTGCTTTGGCTTTATCTGAATATGGGGTCAGTGAGTCGATGAGCTTTACCTTTACTAATATGGTCGGTGCTAAGATGGGCATCCTTTTTCCAGAAGGGGACAGTGAGTATATTATTATCACTAATGAGCTGGGGAAAAGTCTGTTAGAAATTAAAAAACAGGGCAATACCAGCCACGATCCCGTATTAATCGAATCTTTAATCAAAAACTATGTGATTTTTTCAGGGCAAAATTTTCCCACTCTATTGATGCCGCTTATGAAAAAGCATAATGTGATGTTCAATCCTGCTCGCCCATTGGTTATGTACAATAGCATGAGCTTTGAGTTTGAATCTTTATCTCTGAATAATCCACTGCATGTAGAGCTATCAGATTCTTATTTTGAAGTAGAGACAAAGCGTGCCGATAATTTCCTTAATTTTGACATTTTTGACGGGCAGAAAGTGATCGGAAAAGGCATCAAGAAGCTTATTGTTGCTGGTTTAAAACCCTATGACCATGAGCGTATTAGCGCTTTCTCAATAGCTTATGAAAGCAGACGTTCTGCATTTTAATAATATGCTGGCACTCGACTGCAGAGGTCAAGAAATTGTAATTAATTTTTTAATTACAATTTTCCCGCTAGCTATAACTATTCTTTTATTATAAATAATCGAACTTCATTAAAAAAATTAAATTTAACTTAAGACATCTGCCATTTACGCAGCTTAAAATAAAATAGCCCTGTTATCACCTTTTTGATGATTGCTGCAGGATGACTTTTTTCTATTGTCATGGAATAGTCATAATGAATTTTTAAAGTGTTTATCATGACTATGTTTAATAATATTTATCAATACGATCTACAACTATTAATGTGCTGTAGAAAAAGCAGTACATCCGACCATTTTATTCGTCTGGTTCAAATCACATCAAAAAGTGGTGATGGTTATTCATAACTGTTACAGCCTGCTATCTATTCGCTGATGGCAACGCAATTTTATAATCACTTTCTGATCTTAATAATGCTGATTTTTATGCTGGAGCGGCTCCTGTATCTTATTTTAAAACATACTTTATGGTACTCAGGAGACAGGAAATGGACATGTGGCACGGAACAGGGTAATCGCTAAATATATAGCTGAAAGTTATGCTAACGTTATCTATTTATTCTCCGGGCGTGACAAGAATCAATATTACGAAATTGAGGTCTTTAACGATCACCTGATTCACGCAGGATTAATCTTTGTGAGTAAGGGCGGGAAAGTTAATTATTTGAAAACCGGATTAAAAAATAATTTAGGGCAATTTATTAAATATATTTTTCATTAGATGTTAGTGTAATCATTACAGACTTTGAACCAATCACGGCCAGAGCCGCTAAATTGAGAAATAAACTGGTTATTAGCCTGGGTCATCAATATGCTTTTGCTCCCAATACACCTCTGGCCAGAGAAAATGGGCTAGTAAAATGGGTGCTCAAAAACGTTGCTCCCGCTCTATTCGGCATCGGTGTAGATAGGCATCCATATCAAGAAAATATATTACCGCCGGTTATCGACATTAATTTATCCTGTAAAATCACCCAAAATTTTATTATGGTGTATTTACCTTTTGAAGATCAATCCAAGGTGACTGATTTATTAAATATATTTAGCGATTATAATTTTATTTTTTACGCTCCGCAGTTAACCGAAATACAGCGTGGGAAGGTATTATGGCAAAAGACTTGTTAGCAAGGCTTTACAGATAACTTGACCCGAACCCAAGGCGTGATTTGTAACTTTGGATTTGAATTGATCAGTGAATGTTGACACTTGGGGATTCCAATACGAGTAAAGCCAATTCATGGACAAATGGAACCGCTTTCCAACGCCCTTACACTTAAACAATTACACTTAGCAGATGCAATGCATCATTTAGGTGAAGATTTAATCGGCAACTGGTTAGATGATGATATTCAACATAAACCTCAATTAATCCCTAATGTGGCAAAAGAAATTGTTGCTTTGATCATGGAAAAAAATTATCAAAAAAACAACGGGTTGAGTAAAATTCCGTAGAAAAGGCTTATATTCGAATCCCGTTGATTGATCAACCTGTAAGGAAGCTCGAAAGCTCGCAATTCGAAGCTCGCAGGCTCAATTTACCGGAATGAGTTCATCTCTAATGATCCTTTGTCAATCATCTGTAACTGTAAAATAGTACGTTTAGTTAAATCATCCCGTCTTTTTTGATCAACATCTAAGGCCTCTGCAGCTGCGCTAAAAACAATGATGCTTGTTGCATTGGCTTGCAGGTAAGCAACCTCGGCATTTAACTTATTAGCTTGCTGTAAATAACCACAAAGTGCCTTTGTAAAAGAATCTATTTCACGGCTCAGTGCGGCTCTGAATACACCTGATCTTTCCTGCAATAACAAGCGAAAAATATGAGCGTATTGTTCAATGAATTCCATAAAAGTCAGCACCGATATTTTCACGACTGAACCGCCTTTTTTAATGCGCAGCCTGGCTTGAGACCTTAGTTGCTTAAGCATTAAGCCTGCTTCGTCAATTAAAATTAAACCAAGCCCATTCATATCCGAAAAATGACGATAAAATGAGTTTGGTGAGAGTCCTGCCGCTTTAGTTACTTCCCGTAAACTTAAATTTGAAAAACTGCGTTCAGCACTTAATTGAGCGAAAGCTGCATCAATTAACAGACGGCGGGTTTTTTCTTTTTGTTGTGCTCTAATGCTACTCATGACCAGACCTCTTAATAAAAACAGTTCGTTATTCCGATAGCATTCCGAAGCGTATGGGTATTCCCAGTGTAGGACTGTAGCAAGCAAGGTGCGGAGGTTGAAGCTAAATTTTTGTAAAAAATACGCTGCGTTTCTGATCATTATGTTAGAATGAAATAAAAGTTTACAACTGTACTCTGAATTTTTATTTTTACTATCTTTGCTGAGTTGGAGGCGAAATGAATAACCCCCGTATTCTTTGGCTTAATGTTTTGTTCTTTTTGATCACGTTTTTATTAGCCGCAATTGCCGTACCTTACCGTGCCATCACGCATGGTTTTGATGCGCCCGAACTTATTTTTGCATTGTTATGTTTTATCTTCTGCGGCATGTCAATTACAGCCGGCTACCATAGATTATGGTCACACAAAACTTACCAAGCACATTGGAGTCTACGCTTTATTTTTGCCTTAGGCGGTGCATTCGCTTTACAAAACAGCATATTGCATTGGTCATCTGATCACCGAATTCATCACAAACATGTTGACAATAATCAGAAAGACCCATATTCCGCTAAAATGGGATTTTGGTATTCGCACCTTGGCTGGATGCTGCGTGAATATCATCCAACTATTTATGACGACTATAATAACGTCCGGGATTTGCAAAAAGACCCTATTGTAATGTGGCAGCATCAGCATTATTTGCTGTTAACGCTGCTGCTAAATATTGGCATACCCCTATTTTTTGGTTGGTGGCATGGTGAATTAATTAACAGCATTCTATTAGTGGGTTTTTTACGTTTAGTGTTAAGTCATCATACCACTTTCTTTGTCAATTCCTTAGCGCATATCTTGGGGAAACAAACCTACAGCGATAAAAACACTGCAAGGGATAATGGTTATTTGGCCTTTCTTACCTTTGGCGAGGGCTACCATAACTTCCACCATGCTTTTGAAAATGATTATCGTAATGGTATCCGTTGGTGGCAGTTTGATCCGACCAAGTGGTTGATAAAAAGTTGTGAATACCTGGGACTAACCAGTAAATTACGCATCAGTCCTGAGGATCGCTTGGAAAAAGCTAAATTAGCGATGACCTTAAAGCGCAGTCAACAAAAATTAGCCGCATATCCTAATTCGGAAAAAATGCTTGAGCGTTTACAATTCGAATATGATCTGCTTATTGTTAATATAAATGAGTATTATGCTGTACATAAAAAATTGTTGTCAGAAAGGAAAAAAGAACTTGTTAATGATGTTGAAAATTCAGAGTTAATGAAAACCTGTCTGGAATTAAAAAAAGGTGTAGCAGAGCAGCAACGCAGTTGGAAATTATTAACGGCTAAACTTGTTTAAGGGTGCCAACCGCATTAATAGCAAAAGAAATTAAATTGTGCTCTTAACTAAAAAGTGAGAATATCCATTTAAATTAATAGTTGAATAATTTATGCTTTTTTATAATGTGACCATTTAATTATTTCTTTTGCTATTAATGAATGTATCCCAACGTGGAATATTTTTATCCATAGGGTGCACTTTATGCGCCGCAAGCAGCTAAATTTGTGCGCACAGCGCACCCCACTAGCTAATTACCAAACGTACGTGCATCCATTACTGGAAGTCTTAAATGATGGAAACTACCTAAAATTTTCAGCAAAGTGATTAATAAGTGTAGTTGCAAGCAGGAGCAATTAAGTGCACGTATTCCAAGTGGCAAGCAAACTTATACTTACCATCGTATTAGCTGGGAAAAAACCGACTTAAGCTGAATTCTCATTTCCAATTCAGCTTAAGTCGATTTAAGATCTAACTGTCCGCATAATTTAACTAGATTCTGCAGTTTTTAATTTTAAAGATGGGACGAAATTTCCCGGTTTTCATATCAATAAGATATCTTTGCTGGTTCAAACCGTGGAATCGAATTTAAGTATTCATTTTCAAAAATCGTCAACATTTCGGTAAATTTAAATTAGTTTGTCCATGCTCACTTCTCCTTTATCTAATTTTTTTGCGTCGATTATTCTAATTTTGGAACGAGCAATTAGTTCCCGTATTCTTGATTTTTTTTCTGGATATGAGGTTAACAAAAATCTAATCTGACTTAACAGAATAATGATAAGTTACATCAACCATCCCTTAATAAACAATTTCGCTTTGCTCATCCATGAATTCTTCAACGGTAACATTAGCCTCCTCATAGTGTACACTCTGCCTCTCTGCTTGATCAGCAAAAAGTAGTACGAGTGGATCACTTAATGATCTACCAGATTACATTTTCTTTAAATTTTGTAATTTTTGAAACCCAAGCGAATAGGCCTCGTCTTTTGTGTCAACTACCGGTACAAGAAGAGTCTGATACTAATCCGCATAAATATCTGACCTATCTTAGTTGTTAAAATTAACGCTAGCTTCGTTTTTTTCAATCTCAATAGCCAGCTATTGCTCAATCAAACGTATTGCTATCCTTATTTTTTCCTGCGCAATTTTAGACCATTTACTTATGTGGATTGGTATAAGGCAACTTTTTATAGTGTTTTCCTTTGCTGCGTTTTTTTGGTGCGTATTTTTTATTTTCAGACTCATTATGGTGCAAAAAAAAGGATAAGGGCTGGTTTTAGCCGTTTTCTCATGGAAAACTGGCGGTTTTGTTTTTGGCATTGTTATTGCAATGGATTGAAGTGTTAAAGAGTAAATACTCATATGAGAGATATTGATAACGACTATTATCAATATTACAATTCGGTAATAGACATCTAGGGTTCCGGCTGCTTGCAGTGACTGGACCGAGAGTTGTCGACCTTGTTTCTAAGGTTACACGGAGGGATAAAAGCCCGGGAGAAGACTTAAGCTATGTCTCTCGTACTTTTAAAGTGTAATCAAGGAGCAAAAGATGAAATTAACTACACACCTCGGTAAATCAATCGCTAAATTACTTGCTGTCAGTACCTTTTGCAGCGCCTTTCTTATTACCCCCTCTACTGCGTTTGCAGAATCAAAATCACATTTCCGTTTAGCTTGGACAATTTATGTGGGTTGGATGCCATGGGACTACGGCGCAGCCTCCGGTATTGTTAAAAAATGGGCAGACAAATATGATATCGAAATTGATGTTGTACAAATTAATGATTATGTTGAGTCTATCAATCAATATACAGCGGGTGGTTTTGATGCCGCAGTGATGACTAATATGGATGCTTTAACCATTCCTGCTGCCAGTGGCGTTGATTCTACTGCATTAATCATTGGTGATTTCTCCAATGGTAATGATGGAATAGTGTTAAAAGGCACTGATAAATTGGCCGATATTAAAGGTCAGAATGTTAATTTGGTAGAACTTAGCGTGTCACATTACCTACTCGCACGTGCATTAGAAACTGTTTCATTAAGTGAGCGTGATGTGCGCGTCGTTAACACCTCCGATGCTGATCTGGTGGCGGCATTTACCACGGACAATGTCAGCGCTATAACCACTTGGAATCCTTTATTAAGTGCAATAATGACCATGCCACAGAGCAATAAAGTCTTTGATTCTTCTATGATCCCGGGCGAAATCATCGATCTCTTAATGGTTAAAAGTGAGACTTTACAAGATAACCCTAAGTTGGGTAAAGCGTTAACGGGCGCCTGGTATGAAATCATGGAAACCATGCAGGGCAGTAGCGAAAAAGCGCTTAAAGCGCGTACTATGATGGCGGCTGCATCGGGTACTGATCTGGCTGGATACGATGCTCAGTTAGCTTCAACAAAAATGTTCTTCCAGGCAAAAGATGCCGTTGCCTTTAATAACAGTAAAGATCTGCTCGATACTATGGGCAAAGTGGCAGAGTTCTCCTTTGAACATGGCCTATTAGGTACAGGTGCCGTCGATGCAAAATTTATTGGTATTGAAACACCCAGCGGTGTTTATGGGAATAAGAGCAATATAAAATTACGCTTTGATCCTACTTATATGCAGATGGCCATCGACGATAAATTATAAGGTCTACATTATGCGCCTAATGAACAGTAAGCCAAGCCGGGCGATGCGGCTCACTTTAAACTTATTACCCTTTGTTATTTTACTGATTATTTATACGCTTGCATCCGATGCACGTTTGCTTGAAAACCCAAGTGACAAACTTTTACCCGCATGGTCCAGTTTTGCCGATGCAGTCGATCGTATGGCATTTACACCCAGTAAACGAACCGGTGAATATTTGTTATGGGTTGATAGTGTAGCCAGCTTACAGCGTTTATTGCTGGGGGTAGGGATTAGTGCATTAATAGGCTTAGTAATAGGTGTGATCAACGGTATGCTGCCAATTATACGTGCCACGTTTTCACCCTTGGTAACAGCCATCTCTTTAATACCACCGATGGCCATATTACCTGTTCTGTTTATTGTTTTTGGTTTAGGTGAGCTGTCTAAGGTGATGCTTATTATTATTGGTATCTGTCCGATATTAATACGTGATTTACAACAACGTACGCAATCACTGCCCGTTGAGCAACTGCTAAAAGCACAAACTTTGGGTGCAAATAGCTGGCAGATAATGATCCGTGTGGTTCTTCCACAAATATTACCACCACTTATCAATGCGGTACGCTTAACGCTCGGCAGTGCATGGCTTTTTTTAATTGCGGGTGAGGCGATTGCAGCAACAGAAGGGTTAGGTTATCGCATCTTTTTACTACGTCGTTATTTGGCAATGGATGTGATTTTACCTTATGTGTTATGGATAGCGCTTTTAGCCTTTGTGATGGATACCTTATTACGTTTGCTTTCAGCTAAAGCTTTCCCTTGGTATCACCGTAAAAGGGGACAACAGTAATGAGTCATTCGATTATTGAAATCAAGCAAGTATGGAAAGAGTACGGCGATCAAGTGGTGCTCGAAAAATTGAACTTGAGTGTACAAGCCGGTGAATTTGTCAGTATTGTCGGCGCATCCGGTTGCGGTAAAACAACCTTATTAAATATGCTTCTAGGGACAGAATCATCAAGTCGCGGGGAACTGTTACTTGATGGCGAGCCGATGCCTGCTGAGCCCAGTGAATCTCGCGGTATTGTGTTTCAAAAATATTCTGTTTTTCCTCACCTTAATGCACTCGAGAATGTCATGTTAGGGGATGAATTTACAGCATCTCCTTGTCTTGCCAAAGTCTTCGGTAAGGAACGTAAAAAGCTGCAGAAGAAGGCCTTAGAGATGTTAAATGCAGTTGGATTAAGTGATGCCGCAATGCGTTATCCAAGTGAGTTATCAGGCGGAATGCAGCAACGTCTTGCGATCGCTCAGGCGCTGCTGAAAGCGCCGCGCATTTTATTGCTTGATGAACCTTTTGGTGCGCTGGATCCGGGTATACGTAAAGAAATGCATAAACTGATTCGCAGGTTATGGAAAAAATTGGGCTTAACCGTGTTTATGATAACCCATGATCTGTCGGAAGGCTTTAGTCTCGGATCGCGGGTTTGGGTGTTAGATAAACCGCGTATCGATCCGCAGCAGCCAGAACGCTATGGTGCGCAAATTGTTTATGATATCGGTTTAAATACTGGGCAAAAACTACCTGACTCAATACAGCGTTTATTAGATAAAAAAGAGCAAGACGTTGATGACATAGCCTTAGATTCAGAACAAAAAACCACCTGAATCTATTAGATAAAAACTCAATAAAAGACCGTTTAGGAGAAAATCATGCACAGCAAAAACCATCCACAATCCATTTATCAAGAAACCATTGCCGGGGCCAGTCATTGGTCAATGGTGATACCGGCAGGACAGGTACTGTCGATCACCGATCCGCAGGGAGGAGCCAATGTGTCAATGTTATTTTATAATCCGAAAAACTTATTAGAACGTTATAACGCACCCGACACGTTAAAATGTCAGCATACTTTTAAGTTAACCGAGGGGCACTGCTTATATTCGGACATGGGCCGTATTTTTTGTTCAATCATTCGCGACGATACAAATTGGATAGACACCGTCGGCGGTCTAACCAACAAACAAAAAGTAGAGAAAAAGTGGGGGACAAGAAATTATCAGACGGATCGTAATGCTTGGCTGCAAAATGGTCATGACAGTTTACTGGTTGAAGTAGCGAAATACGGTTTAGGTAAGCGTGATTTAGCGGCCAATCTTAATCTTTTTAGTAAAGTGAAAAGTGATGATTTGGGGGCGTTAAGTTTTGCTCCTGATCACAGTAAAGCGGGTGACCGGATTGAACTGCGCTTTGAAATGGAGACGCTGGTGGTGCTTACGACTTGCCCCCATCCCATGAATGATGCCGCTCTGTATCCCAACCTTGCGGTGAAGCTTCAGATCAATACAGCCACCACCATCACGGCAGATGATCAATGTTTAAATTCCAGTGCTGAAAATGGACGTGGTTTTGAAAATAATCGCCGTTATTTATGTCAGCATCATCAGCACCAGATAGAAGGAGCGCAATTATGATTGTCGCAAGTCCCTTAAAAGTCGAGCAAGCCAGCCGCCGCGATACTGTACTCGCGGGTGATTATTATATGCAGGTGCTTAAAGCCGGGCAGACACTGCGTATTCTGGATATTGAAGGTAATCAAGCTGCCGATACCCTGTTTTACAATGCCAATGATCCCAGTGAACGTTACAGTGCGATCGATACCATCCGTGAACAGGGTAATGTTTATCTGACCACGGGCACAAAATTATTATCCAACGATGGCAATCAGATGCTTGAAATAACCGCTGATACCTGTGGTCGTCACGATACTTTAGGCGGGGCATGTTCTACCGAAAGTAATACGGTGCGCTATGCTATTGAAAAAAAATGTATGCATGCCTGTCGTGACAGCTGGTTACTGGCCGTGGCAGAAAACCCGCAATTTGGCTTAAACAAACGTGATATCACCCATAATATTAACTTCTTTATGAATGTCCCGGTCAGTGCTGAAGGCGGTTTAAGTTTTGCCGATGGTATCAGCGGTGCCGGTAAATATGTGGAATTAAGTGCAACAATAGATGTGATTGTTTTACTGTCCAACTGTCCTCAGCTTAACAACCCCTGTAATGCGTATAACCCCACGCCCGTGGAAATGATCGTTTGGGATAAAACCTAATACTATTGCTATTTGAGCCGTAAATAACCTTTTTAATGAGATAACGGGGACGACCCTATTAACCACTCTCAGCACTATTTCGGGACGACCCGACCTTAATAAGGTCAAACCTATGTTTACTAAAATATTAATTGCCAATCGGGGCGCAATTGCCTGCCGCATTATCCGCACCTTATCGGCGATGAGCATTCAAAGCGTATCGGTTTACAGTCTGGCCGATGCGGATAGTTTACATATAACACAAGCTGACGAAGCTTATTCATTGGGTGAAGGCGGTGCAAAAAAAACCTACCTTGATATAGACAAAGTAATAAGCATCGCGAAAAAATGCGGTGCACAAGCTATTCATCCCGGTTATGGATTTTTAAGTGAAAATGTCGATTTTGTTGCTGCCTGTGAAAAAAATGGACTGGTTTTTTTAGGGCCCACCACGGAGCAGATGCTGCAGTTTGGTCTAAAACACCGCGCTCGGGAATTAGCCGAGCAAGCTAATGTGCCTTTATTACCCGGCAGCGGTTTGCTGGATGATTTAAATGATGCGCTGCAGTGTGCTGAAACAATCGGCTATCCGGTGATGTTAAAAAGTACAGCTGGTGGTGGTGGTATAGGTATGCAGCGTTGTAACAGCGCGATTGAGCTCAGCGAGGCCTATGATTCGGTAAAAAGATTAAGTGAAAATAATTTCAGTAACAGCGCGCTGTTTTTAGAGAAATTTATTGTTCGAGCCCGCCATATTGAGGTGCAGATTTTCGGTGATGGTAAAGGTCAGGCGATTGCATTAGGTGAACGCGACTGTTCAGCGCAGCGTCGTAACCAGAAAGTGATCGAAGAAAGCCCCGCACCTAATTTAGATGCGCCATTAAGAGAGAAATTACACAGGACAGCAATCCGCTTAGCTGAGTTAGTTAATTACCGCAGTGCGGGTACCGTGGAATTTGTGTTTGACCAGCAGGCGCAGCAATTTTACTTTCTGGAAGTCAATACCAGGCTGCAAGTTGAGCATGGTGTGACCGAGCTTGTGTATAATGTCGATCTGGTTGAATGGATGATAAATTTAGCGGCCAAAAAACTGCCGCCATTAAGCACGCTTAATAAAAGTCTGGTCGCTAAGGGGCATGCAATTCAGGTACGTTTATACGCTGAAGATGCCAATAAAGGTTTTCAGCCCAGTGCTGGACTGATCAGTCATGTTAACTGGCCAGAAACGGTTGTTCATGGCCGCTTACGAATCGATCACTGGCTGGAAAGCGGCTGTGAAGTCTCACCCTTTTTTGACCCCATGTTAGCCAAAATTATATGTCATAGTGAAACGCGAGAGCAAGCGCTCAGTGGTTTAAAGCAATCCTTAGCGAGCAGTGAAGTGTATGGCATAGAAACCAATAAAGATTATCTGCTGCAGTTGCTCGGTAGTGAGGTTGTTGAAGCGGGTTTACTGTTAACCCAAAGTCTTAATCAGTTTGTATACAAGCCTTGTTCGATTGATGTGCTTAGCGGCGGAACACAAACAACCGTTCAAGATTATCCCGGTCGCAAAGGTTACTGGGATGTAGGTGTGCCACCTTCTGGCCCGATGGACAGTGTCGGTTTTCGTTTGGCCAATACCTTATTAGCTAATAATGATAAAGCTGCCGGCTTGGAAATTACCGTTAGCGGCCCGATACTGCGTTTCAACAGTGCAACACGGATTGTACTAACAGGGGCGCAGATTGAGGCAAAATTAGATCAGCTAAGCATTAAAAATGGCCTGGTCATTAAGGTTAATGCCGGGCAAACATTAAGCCTGGGTAATATTATAGGATTCGGGACCCGCTGTTATTTAGCGGTGCAGGGCGGCATACAATGCCCTGATTATCTGGGCAGTAAATCGACCTTTACTCTGGGACAATTCGGTGGTCATGGCGGGCGTGCTATCCGCACCGGTGATGTGTTACCTGTCAATGCCGTCACTGAAGAAGACTTATGTCGCGCTGACTTGGCAGCGAAATTACCTGATATTACTGATCATTGGGCGATTCGAGTGATCTATGGCCCGCACGGTGCACCAGACTTCTTTTGCCTCGAAGATATTGATGAATTCTTTGCTGCAACCTGGAAAGTACACTTTAATTCAAGTCGCACAGGGGTGCGTTTAATGGGCCCTAAACCCAAATGGGCGCGTATTGATGGCGGAGAAGCGGGGCTACATCCGTCCAATATTCACGATAATGCCTATGCCGTTGGGACGATAGATTTCACTGGCGATATGCCGATTATTCTCGGCCCCGACGGACCAAGTCTGGGTGGATTTGTCTGTCCAGTGACTATTATTAAAGCGGATCTTTGGAAAGTTGGGCAGCTTAAAGCGGGGGCAACCATCCGTTTTCAAGCGGTTTCAATTAAAGACGCACAGCAGCTTGAAATGCTGCAGATTAAGTCCTTAGCAGCGGGGCAATTTAGTGAGCAGCAAGCGGCGACAGAGTTGCCGGTCAGCGCCATTATTAAACAGAAAGATAAAACTGAGCACCGCGAGAAGGTGGTCTACCGCGCCTCCGGGGAAGATCATCTGCTGGTGGAATATGGTCAGCAGATATTGGATGTTGCATTGCGATTCCGTGTCCATGCCTTAATGCTGAAATTACAAAGTATGAAAATAGCGGGAATTGAAGAACTTACGCCGGGCATACGTTCCCTGCAGATTCATTATGATAATTTAAAATTACCTTTAGATAACTTGTTAGCATTACTCGCACAGGCAGAGGATGCATTAGGGGATGTCAGCCAATTAACCGTCCCTTCACGGATAGTCCATATTCCCTTATCCTGGGATGACTATGCAACGCGTCTGGCGATTAAAAAATACGATGAATTGGTGCGTAAAGATGCTCCCTGGTGTCCCGATAATATTGAATTTATCCGCCGTATTAACGGTCTCGACTCGGTTGAGGAGGTAAAAAAAATAGTCTTTAATGCCAGTTATTTAGTGATGGGATTAGGGGATGTCTATTTAGGCGCGCCCGTTTCCACACCGCTTGATCCGCGTCATCGTTTAGTGACCACTAAATATAACCCTGCAAGAACCTGGACGCCTGAAAATGCGGTGGGCATTGGCGGCGCTTATTTGTGTGTTTATGGCATGGAAGGCCCGGGAGGATATCAGTTTGTTGGGCGTACACTGCAGATGTGGAACCGCTACCGCAAAACAGCTGAATTTAGTAAACCCTGGTTATTGCGCTTTTTTGATCAAATCCGCTTTTATCCGGTCAGCAGTGAAGAATTAACCCAAATTCGTCACGATTTTCCGCGCGGCGATTATCCACTTAAAATCGAACCTACTACTTTCAGTTTGGCTGCATATCAGCAGCAGCTGATCGACGATCAAGAATCTATTGTTACCTTTAAGGACACCCAGCAAAAATCATTCGAAGCCGAGCGTCAGCGCTGGCAGGAAAGTGGACAGGCCAACTTTGTGGCCGATGAGATGACTCAAATAGAAACACATATTATAACCTTAACGGCGCAGCAACGCGGGGTGGACAGCCATGTTGCAGGGAATATCTGGAAAGTATTAATCGAGCCCGGTGAGCATGTTATTGCCGGGCAACCTTTATTAATACTGGAAGCGATGAAAATGGAAATTGAAGTGGTTGCCCCGGCTGCGGGGGTAGTTGAAAAAATAGTACAAAAAGAGGGGGCTCAAGTCCATGCAGGGCAGCGTTTATTGATTTTGGAGCAACTGTAATGAGCGAACAACTAATGACCATAAATGCCCTGCAGCAGGCTTATCGCAGCGGTAAATTAAATGCACAAACCTTTTTAAAAGAGAAATTAAATCAGGCTGAAAACGATGAGAATAATGTTTGGTTAAGCACTATTTCCGACACACAACTGCAGGAAATGTTGCAGGCGCTGAGCCACAAATCAATGAATGAGCTGCCGCTCTATGGTGTGCCGTTTGCAATCAAGGATAATATCGATTTATCTTTATTGGCGACTACCGCAGGGTGTGCCGCCTATTCCTACAAGCCAAGCCAATCGGCGCAGGTGGTGCAGCTGTTAATACAAGCCGGTGCTATTCCTCTGGGTAAAACAAATTTAGATCAGTTTGCCACGGGACTGGTTGGTGTACGCAGTCCCTGGGGCGCTGTAAAAAACAGCTTTAATCCCAAGTATATCTCCGGCGGTTCAAGTTCAGGTAGTGCGGTGGCCGTCGCCACAGGACAGGTTAGTTTTGCATTAGGAACTGATACGGCAGGCTCAGGTCGCGTACCCGCGGCACTGAATAATATTGTCGGATTAAAAGCGACTAAAGGCTTATTAAGCTGCACGGGTGTTGTTCCTGCTTGTAAAAGCTTAGATTGTGTGACGCTGCTCGCCAATACGGTTGATGAGCTTAATCAACTGCTCGATATCAGTGCGCAGCGGGATAAAAAAGACTGTTATTCACGTGCGAATAGAACTGATAACCGCTTTGACAATAATGCGCCTTATTATCAGAGTGAAAATAGTTTGTCAGGATTGAAAATAGGTCTGCCAGCGAGCACGCAGCTTGAGTTTTTTGCTGACCGCAGTGCGCAGGCTTTGTTTGAAAACAATGTAACACTGTTAAAAAAAGCCGGGGCGAAGATAATCCCAATTAACTTCCAACCTTTTTTAGCTGCTGCTAAACTGCTCTATGAAGGTCCCTGGGTGGCGGAGCGTTATGCCGGTATTGAAGATTTTTTTGATAAAGACGCAAAGCAATGTTTACCTGTGATTGAAACTATTATAGGCGAGGCGAAAAAATATTCAGCCGTGGATGCTTTTAAAGCCATCTACCGTTTACAGGCTTATAAAATCGAATGTGATGCTATTTTAGCGAAGGTTGACTGTATATTAACGCCGACCACTGGAACAACCTATACCATTGCACAGGTTGAAGCTGAGCCGATTAAGTTAAATTCAAATTTGGGTTATTACACTAACTTTATGAACCTGCTCGATTATGCTGCCATTGCACTTCCTGGTGGATTTTTGGACATCGGTTTACCCTTTGGTATCACCCTGTTCGGCCCTGCGTTTAGTGACAGATTATTGCTCAGTGCCGGCGCTCAGTTGCAACAAATTACAAATTTTACTCTAGGTGCAACGGGGCAGGCGCTGCCGGTATTGAATCAAACTAGATCTACTGTGCCGACAGCGTCATCCGGTGTGCCGAGGGCCCCATGCGATGAAATGAATATCGCCGTTTGCGGCGCGCATTTATCCGGTTTTCCGCTTAATAAACAGCTTGTTGATCGCGGCGGATACTTAGTCAAAGCCTGTAAAACATCAAGTCATTATCGTCTCTATGCCTTGGCCGGCGGTCCACCCTGTCGTCCAGGATTAATACGCGAAATAGTGGAAGGACAGGGTGTTACCATTGACCTTGAAGTCTGGCGTTTACCTGCGCATGCCCTTGGCAGTTTTTTAGACGGCATAGCACAACCATTAGGGCTGGGAAAAGTCCAATTAAAGGATCATACTTGGGTAACGAGTTTTATCTGTGAAGGTTATGGAATTGCTGACGCACAAGATATAAGTCAATTTGGCGGGTGGTCTGCTTATATTAAATCCCTGTAAATATTGATAATTAGCTATCGATTTCTTTCCGGGAATTATGCCAGACAGGACGATAATCTC
>JBLHWW010000007.1:0-48775 GCA_047629075.1 Psychromonas sp.
CAGTGAGAATAAACTCGCCCCTGCATGCAAGGCATTGTGAATATCCCAGCGATGGTAGCCTGTTAATAAGCCGCGAGCAGAACCAGCCAGCATCTGCATACATAAACTAAACCCTAAAAACAATATTACCCATTGTGCGGTTGGCATCTGCTCTTGCAAGGAATCTGCAAAAAAAATCGGTAAAGAAAAATAGAATATAATTGTGCTCATCGCGACCATAAAAGCAATAATCAATTGTACAAAAATCACCGAATTTGCCACTTTGTTAAGGGCTGTTATTTCATCAGCAGCACGATGCATTGCAATGTAACGATTAAAGCAAGCCCCCATCCCAAGACCGACTAGAGTCAGATAACTCACAAAAGACCAACCAAAGTCCCATATACCTAATGCAGCCTGCCCTACTTTTTCATCCACCAGCCGAGGCATAATAAAACCGGAAAAGATTAGCACCAACTGACTTATCCAACTGATCATCAGATTCCAAGCAAAACGATTTTGTCCCGTTAAGTCTTCAGATTTTATGACAGTAGTCGGTTTAGTCATCAAGATTATTCCATATAACTTAACTTTTTATGATATTCACCAGCCACATCATAAAAACACTTAAGATCTGTTTCACTCAATCGTTCTTTCCAACGGTCATCAAGCTGAATAACCTCGGAGTCATCCAAACGCATCCCATTACCCACTACATGGTGAGCAACTGTTTTAAAATCCAAGCGTTTTTTTGTTGGGTCAACACCAATAAATTCAAAAATACTATCTAATGTTTGCTCTGTATCATTACAAATATCTTCATAGTGAACCTGCATCCACTTTTCTTTGTCCATGGTTGCTAATACCGCTTCAGTCTCTTGATTGCAACGGATCCATTCATACGCGCCAGTTTCTACACCTCTTCCTTGCTCCTGTGTTTTACCTGCACCACCACCGCGCAACGCCGGATCTTTGGCATCTGCATATTCAGATGGATTTTTATAGGCTAACGACACGCCACGACCATCTCTCACTACCCAGATTACTTTAATATCGAGATCTTTATTTTTAAGTAGATATTTAAGGCGAATACCGATTTTAGAGGAATCAATAACAGCTTCAACACCTGTTTGTTCTGCTATTGCACTGACATAGTCTGCATTACGTTTTTGTAATATAGGTAATTGCTTGCGCCATGTGGGTGAAAGCGACAATAAAAAATCTCGAAGCAATTCCATAGAGGGTGCACGCACTAAGGGCTTAAGCAATTTTAATATATAGGGGGTTGCACCACTGCGAATATCCATACCTGCTGCAGAGATAGAAAAATCCTGCCCTCTTTGGGCCATTTTTTCACTCACTCCCTGCCAGAAAGCACATTGACTGACTAACGTTTTGCATGAACATAAATAACGCTTTTTATCACCTAAATGAACTGCTTTTAATTCTCCGACGCTGCACAAATCAGGATGCGCGCCAAGTAGCATAGCAGTCATGGTTGAGCCTGAATGGCTAGCTGCGGCTAAATAAATTAACTGTTGTTTTTTATTGCTCATCATTTAATGGCTTAATTTTATTGGCTAGAGAGGTTTGCTAGGCATAAAAAGCTCTTTGACTAACATGCCTAAAAACAAAGTGTTGGTGACCAGATAGCGCTTCCATAAGCGCCCAGGCTCTTGCACCACCCGATACAGCCATTCCATGCCATATTTTTGCCACGATAGTGGCGCACGCTGTACTTTTCCTGCTAACACATCGAATGAACCGCCGACGCCATGCACAACAGGTACACGCATCGTTTTATTCCAACGTGCCATGAACTGCTCTTTTTTGGGGGAAGTGATAGCAACAAATAAAACATCAGCATCAGAATCAGTAATCTGTTGTGCGACAGCAGCTTCTTCACTGCCACTAAAATAACCGTGTTGAGTGCCCGCAATAACTACGCCTGGATATTGTTTCCGAATTTCCGCCTCGGTTTTAGCCGATATTTCAGGAGTAGCCCCAAGGCAAAATACACGGTAGCCTTCTTTATTACCGCGGCTCAAGATGCCATGCATTAAATCAATTCCAGCAACACGTTCAGGTAAGGTTTTTCTTAAAATTTTACTTGCTATGACAACAGAACTACCATCAGCAAGGATCATATTTGAACTACGGACATCTTCGCTAAGCATAGGGTTGCGCTTCATATTGACAATTTTGGCTGCATTTAACATACCGATATGTAAGGATTGTTTATTTTTTATCGCGCTGTCAATATTATCGAGAGCTTGCGATGAGGTAAGAGCATGAACTGTAATACCAAATAAACAGACATTCTTTTGCGTTACTTCCAATGTAGAAAGCGAGGAGAGATCCCCAATATTTTGTGACGCTGACATAAACCACTCCACATAATCGAAAATGTTGTTAAATAAGAAAATAAACAATAGGAACATAATTAGAATATATCAAATTGTAATTTCTGCCACTGAGTCTTAGCACTTATAAATATACCCTTACATCAGTAGTCAATAGTTGTCATAAAAATAGCTGCCGCTATACTTCCCAGGTGTTCAAGCAACAAATTAAAAAATATCGCTCTTTAATATTCACAAGCATTTAAGTTATGCATTTAATATATTAATAAGACTCATGTATTTTAATCTTCCATTCTGTTTGTCAGCTTTCTGAGAATATATATTTTTCACATAATTATTAAATGCACAAAAGAATAAAGAGGTACCTCTTTGAGTGGTTGTAAAAAGATTTTTGGCAGTTTAAAGAATGAATGGTTATTAAATATTGTTTATTCTACACATGAAACGATAACGATGGATGTTGAATAATAGATCCGTTATTACAACCATGAAAGACTTCATATAAAACTCGGTGATTTAACGCGAATTAATAATAAAAATTGCAGGTGTCCACTTGGAATTGACTAAAATATATATTGGGGATAATGAAATGTGGGTACAAAATAGAAGAAACTTAGCGTTATTTTTTCTCTTTAATTTATTCATTATTGTAACGGTTAATTCGTCTGTTCTTTTTGCTCTTATTGATGAGTGGTTCAGTGCGGGTCCTTATAATCATGGTTTATTAGGTTTAGGGTTTGCTTTATATATTTGTTGGATAAACAAAAAGGAGCTTGCTTTCCCCCGTAGCAATTTTCTGAATCTGTTGCCCTTATGCGCGACTAGCCTGTTACTGCTGGTAGCAAACCTTGCTAGTATCGGGCAGTTGCAGATACTCGGCTTATTTCTTGTCATAGTGGCTTTATTATTTTCCCTTTACGGTCTTAAAATCATTAACACTTTATTCCTTCCATTATTAATGATCTTTTTGATCCTGCCTGTCTGGAATGTATTACAAATACCTTTGCAGGACATCTCAACTTGGGTAAGTTTTAACATTGTAGACATACTTGGTTTTGAGATAATTAGAAAAGGATATCATCTGCTTACACCGGCGGGCACTTTTGTAGTTGAAGAGGCATGTTCTGGGCTGGGTTTTTTTCTGGCTTCCGCCTTGTATGCTGTTTTTGTTGCACAAATTAATCACCTTTCACGTAAATCAGCGGCCTTATTTTTCATTTTAGCAGTGCTTGTTGCTATCATCGCCAATTGGATTCGTATCACAGTGATTATTATTGTCGGTAGCCAAACCGCAATGCAGCACTTTATCGTGCAAGACCATTTAACCTTTGGCTGGTTAGTTTTTGCTGCTTGTTTTATGCCGCTTATATTTATCGGCAATATCTATTTTGGAGAGCAAGTAGCCGCTAAAAAAAACGATCAAAGCGCACCAAAAAGACAGCAAAGTTCTAATATTACCTATCTATTCTCAGTAGTTACAATTGTAGTCTGTTTTTCTGCAGGTACATTCATTATTTCTTATCGCTATGACCCAGAATATAAATTTATATTACCAAGTATTCCTAATTATACAAAAGTAGGCGCAAGCAATACGACCAGTCATAACTGGAAAATAGTATCAAAAGGCGTAACAAGCGAGGAATATACCCATTTTTTACAGGAAAAAGAATTAATCCAAGTTTATTTAGGTAATTACGTTAGACAATACCAAGGCGCAGAAATGATTTTTATTGAAAACAGTCTATTTGATAAAGACCGCTGGTTTAAAGACGAACAACAGATAATTAAATTAGCTCCCGCATCGATGTTAAAGCAGATAAATTTATTAACCCTCCACAGGAATAGCCAGCGCTCCCGCTTAATCGCATATTGGTATTTAATAGGTGGTCGTTATATCACCGATAAAAAAATGGCTAAATGGTATGAAGTTCAAGCGACGCTTAAAGGCCAGCCTGGTGCCACTCTAATCGCCATCGAATTTTCTTACCATAATAAGGATAAGGAACAGGCCGTAAAAACAGTAACCGATTTTGTGGCTGCATTTAGTGCACAACCTATTAATATTCAAAAATCTATATAAGAAGCCCTATGCAATCTTTATCGTGGTATGTAAAACGTATTAAAACCATGTCAATACAAGAAATCAGTTGGCGTGTCAGATCATTATCTGCCGCGCTGTTAGAGCATACCCGTGTAAAGATGAACATTATTGCAGCGCCTACATTTCAAGCCAGCTATCAAGAGCTAGCTGCATTTTCTCCACCATTCCGAGTTTTTGTCGGTGATATTAAAAAATTTAATTGTCAATGGCGCCCGGCATTGCTAGCTAAAGCAGATCAAATTTTACAACACAAGCTCAGTTACTTTGATTTGCATGCTCTGGATTTAGGAACACCTATTAACTGGCATAAAGATCATGCGACAGGACAACAAACTAGCCGCGCTGCTATCATGTCGATCAATTATCGTGACATTCAGAAAAATGGCGACTGCAAGTTAGTTTGGGAGCCTAATCGTCATCATCAGTTTGTTGTTTTAGCACGCGCTTATCAGGTTACGGGTGACTTAAAATATGCACAAGGTGTCATATCTCAAATAACCAGCTGGCTGGATAGCAACCCATACGGTTATGGCATGAACTGGAAAAACCCCCTTGAACTGGGGATAAGAATAATTAATTGGGTGTGGGCAATTGATTTAATTCTCGACTCAGGATTATTTTCCGGTGAATTTAAAAACCGCTTATTACATAGCGTCTATCTGCATTGTCGGGACGTGAGTGGTAAATTCTCACAAGGTTCATCTGCGAATAATCACTTAGTCGGAGAAGCTGCAGGTGTTTATATAGCAGCCAGCTATTTTTCAATGTTAGAGGATGCACCAGCATGGCGGCAGAAAAGTAAGGCCGTTTTAGAAAATGAAATACAAGCACAAACTTTTTCTGATGGCGGCTCCAAAGAGCACGGCTTTAGCTACCAATTTTTTGTTTTCCAGCTTTATCTGTTTTCATCACAAATTGCGCACTGGCAAAATGATGATTTTTCTCCTGCATACCAACATACCTTAAATAAACTCGCTGAATTTATCGCCATCATTGCACAAGGAGGAGAGAACTACCCAATGCTCGGTGACCAAGATGATGGCTATGCATTGGATCTTGGTAATCATGTTCATGATATCAATGCTCTTTGCGATTTGGCTTCTCATCTATACGATAATAAAATATTCCGCATTAACGCTCAAGAAGCAAGTGAAGCAGCATTTTGGTTATTCAATCAACGAGGCATAGCTCGAAATATTGCACCGTCGTTTATACCTGGCCCTTTAGCATCGCATAAATTTTCTGAATCTGGCTATTATTTACTACAAGCCGGTAGTCTAAAGACGAATGATCAGGTAAGCGTTTTATTTGATTGTGCTGAGCTTGGCTATACGTCCATTGCCGCTCATGGCCATGCTGATGCATTAAGTATCGTAATGCGTCTTAATGGCAAAGATTTGTTAGCCGATAGCGGCACCTATGATTATTACAGTTTTCCTCATTGGCGAAATCACTTTAGAAAGACACAAGCACACAATACAATCGAGGTGGATGGCTTAGACCAATCGGTTATGACTGGTCCATTTATGTGGGAAAAACATGCACAAGCACAATGTACCTTTTGGGATCCCAGTAATATAGGAGGAATCGTTACTGGCATGCATAATGGCTATTTACGACTGCCGTCCCCCGTCACTCATCAACGTAATTTAAATTTAAATACACAACAAAAAGAGCTGCAAATAACAGATCAAATTCAATCACAAGGCGACCATGATATTGCGCTTTATTTCCATCTATCGGAATATTGTTCAAATATAAAAATTAACGGTCAAATTTGCAGCCTCATCTTAGGCAATTTCAACGTGATTATTACTTTACCCGATAACTTAAATTTAGAAGCAGTACTGGGTGAGTGCCACCAAGATCCTAATTATGCATCACTTGGCTGGATTAGCCGCGGCTACCATCAGCGAACAGCAATTACGACTTTAATCGCCCGCGGAAATACAATTACCAGCCAACAATTCACCACATCTATCCAGTGGTTCTAATTACAGATTAAATTGGTTTGAGATAGCGTCCAGTTGGCCAAATTTCTTGAATACTAAAGGGAATATTTTTCATTTTTGGGTGCCAGATGAAAATGTTAGAGCCCAGCTTTTTATCTGCAAGCCAGCGCCTCTTATGATCGGTATAAACACCCAAAAAATCATAACAACTTAGCCCTTCTTCCTGACAATTAGTGAATGAATAATAACGTAACACTTGTCCAATACCAGGTATAAAATCAGGATTAAAACCCTCTTGAATGGCTAAAAATTCGTTGTTATAAACATAACCAAGCTGCATCGCTTGAATTTCACCGTTACTTTCAAGTCTAAGCAACCTCAACCAGCCTTTTTTTAAAGCCAGAGGTACAAAAACCCGATAAAAATCAACCAATTCAGGATTACGTTCAAATGAACCAAAACCTGTATTTTGCCAATGCTTATTATGCAGCAAAAACAATTTATTGAGATGATCATTAACACTAGAATCTGCACTGCTAACCTCTACCCGCCAAGGTCCCATTTTATCAAGACGTCGCATTGTTTGACGAATATTAGTACGTAAACTTTTCGACAGTTTAGGTAATAGACCCGTATTAAAATTACTCAAAGCTACTTGAGCAAAATCTGTAGTACGTTTATTAAATTTGAGTTCTTTTATCACAGATAAAGATTGTAATAATGCTTCTCCTCCAAAGGTCCATGTTGATACGTTAGTGAACCAAATAAAGTCCCAGCAAGGTTTAACATTACTACTAAGCAAATGATTCCAAAGCATTCTTTTAAGCTCTACACTATTTCCTGCTTTAACAATAAAATCAGAATATTCTGCTCCTGAGCTCTTATCCCCCATAAATCGTAACGCCTTGTAAGTAACTAAGTGAGCTAAGCGGTACTGTTGTATATAAAAAGGGGCAATAGCCAGAATGCCTTGACTGTCCTGAATCACTATAATCAAGGGTGTTATCAACTCACCTTGTACTATTCGCCAACAATCCATCCATTCCCAAGTTAGAAACAGATTATCAGCATCAGATTGTACAAGGAGGTTTTGCCAATCTTCTTTTAACGTTGCAAAATCATTCCAATTTTTAATCACCCTGATTTCAAATGATTCTGCACTGCTTGTTAACATATTAACCCTTCTATTAGTAGTCGAAGATTTAGATTGGACAGTTAAAAAAATACCTTTGAGATCAATCCAATAATAAGTATCTGCTCTGAAAATAAAATTAACAGAGTGAATATCAAGCAAGTAAATATCAACAAAATAAAAAATTACATTAAGAAAAACCTAAGCAACCATGATAAAGATTTCACTTGTTGTCAATTTGAAAAAAACTGGCTGTCGTTTAAATGATGAACAGGAATCCAATGAACGATTTAAAAGATTTATCCCTGAAAATCAGCTCTTTTACTCTATTATTTTTTTTGTTATTTTTAACTGTATGTAATAGTGGATCTTAATATGACTCTTTAACATTAACACCAAACAGTTCTGACAGTACTGAATTTAGTATTAATTTACCTCCCGATAGAACAGTCAAGGCAGTGAAAATGTAGAATTAACCACTGAAATTAATGAGAAAAGTATTACTATAGTCACTTACCAATGGCAGCAAACACTCGGCTCTACGGTAACGCTAACAACCAATAATGAGTTATCTTCAAAGTTCACCGTACCAGAAAACGATAATTTAACATTTAAAATTATCGCGACAGATAGCGCTGGCAATCAATATTCAGACACAATAAATATAACTGTATTAGCAGCTAATGTGGCTCACAGCGCCATACTAAGCTGGAGTGCCCCACTTTATAATAAAAATGGTTCGGAATTAATGGATTTAGTGGGCTACAGAATTTATTATGGGCAAACAGCAACTCAACTAGATATGACAAAATTAGTCAGCGGCCCCAAGTTGACATCATACAAAATAGCTAACCGGTCCTCTGGCACGAGCTATTTCTTCTCCATAACAGCCCTTAACAAGGCTGGATATGGAAGTCCGAAAAGCGATGCAGTAAAACTTATTTTATAGCTACTCAAATAATAAGAATGATAGTTAAAAAACTAACACTCTTAGAGGGCACACAGTGATTCTCAGCCTGTAAGTAGATTATTTTTATTACTTTCAGACTGTTGTTGATACTTTTCAAATATCATTTCAAAAACCACTCTGAGTGGTGATCCTTTTGCCAAAAAAATCGCCCCAATAAATCTGCTTTATCAGAAGGGAAAATTGCTTAAAGGATCGCTAATATCCTCTTTCAAGTCACACTTTCACTACATAATCTGACGGTTTATTACACAGCCTAACTTTAGATACCCAAACCACTTGAAAATACGGATTCAGAGTTTCATTCGAATACGAGAACAAGGCGTACTATATTTTAAATATTTAATTATTCTCGACTATCATCATCTTTTCCTGATTACAAATATAGCCAATAGCCCTATTTTCATTAGACCAGCTGTCGATACAAAATAACCTCTAATCCAAAAATTTTAGAGGATTATTCATACAAAGATGAACCATCTGTCATTAAATGCCTTTCTGCTATTGCGACTTTTTTTCGAAAATCCATGAAACTTCTCACCTGAGAGTTTTCTAATAGACCAATAAAAAAGGCTATTAAACATTCTCTTGATAACCAATATTTGATGCGTATCTTAAGCTATCTAAACCATCGAATATTATCAATATCATAACCACATAAGCAGAAGCTTCAGGCATAACCTAATGACCCCGCTCACAGGCCGAGGTTTTAATTTTTAATAATATTAGACTTAAACTTCTAATTTTTTTTTTTGAACTAACATAGTTTATATAGTTTTAAATTAAGTTAGAAAATTTATTACATCTCAAGGTTACTTTTCCCCATTGCTAGATTTACAGCTCACACGGAAATATGGTTATGTCTATTAAAATATTAATCGTCTTTGGTACTCGACCAGAAGCAATCAAAATGGCTCCACTTGTAGATGCGCTAAAAAAACAGCCGGGTATTGACGCTAAAGTTTGCGTTACAGCACAACATAGAGAGATGCTTGATCAGGTGCTTGAATTATTTTCAATTACACCTGATTATGATCTTAATATAATGAAGCCTGGGCAGTCTTTATCCTATGTAACCACTAACATTTTATTAGGGCTTGAACCCATTCTAAAAGAATTTAAGCCCCACCTTATCTTAGTACACGGTGATACCTCTACCACATTGTCAACCAGTTTAGCCGCCTTTTATCAGCAGATTCCAATTGGTCATGTTGAAGCAGGTTTACGTACTGGCGATCTCAACTCACCCTGGCCGGAAGAAGGGAATCGCCGACTTACCAGCGCTATTACTAAATTTCATTTTGCCCCAACAGAAAGAGCGAAAAAAAATTTACTCCGAGAGAGGATCTCCGCTGATGACATTGAAGTAACTGGCAATACGGTTATAGATGCTTTGATGCAGGTGATCCTAAAATTAAAAAATAACACACAACTTTCAAACACATTAGCGGACATGTTCCCTCAATTAGATGCCAATAAAAAACTCATCTTAGTAACGGGTCATCGCAGAGAAAGTTTTGGTGGTGGATTTGAGCGAATTTGTAAGGCGCTGGCAGAAATTGCAAGAAAACATTCCAATGTCCAGATAATCTACCCTGTACATCTAAACCCCAATGTCCGTGAACCAGTTAATCGGATTTTACGCAATATTGACAATATCCATTTAATAGAGCCGCAAGATTACCTTCCTTTTGTCTACTTAATGGATAAAGCACACCTTATTTTAACCGATTCAGGAGGCATTCAAGAAGAAGCTCCAAGTTTAGGCAAACCCGTACTGGTTATGCGTGACGTCACCGAGCGGCCTGAAGCGATTTCCGCAGGAACGGCTCAACTGGTTGGTACAGATAAAAATAATATTATCAATGCCGTTGAAAAATTACTGCAGGATGAAATAACTTATAACCGTATGAGTTGTGCACATAATCCCTATGGGGATGGTCAGTCTTGTCAGAAAATAATTAATAAAATCATAGATTATTTTGTCACACAAAAGGTGAAAGCAGTCACTGCGGCTGCAGAGTCGATTACAGTCAATCTTAACGGATAAATCAAAGGTACAGGGAGTTGTCATGAATTTTGAAAAAGTTTCAGTCATCGGGCTTGGCTATATAGGCCTGCCTACAGCTGCAATTATTGCTTCGCGAGGCATGACTGTGATTGGTGTTGAAGTTAACCAAAACGCGGTAAACCTCATTAATGCGGGGAAAATTCATATCGTCGAGCCAGATCTCGATATTGTAGTTCGCAGTGTTGTTTCCACTGGAAATTTACGCGCAGTGACTATTGCAGAGCCTGCTGATGTATTTATAATTGCCGTACCAACGCCTTTTATCCATAGCGATGATAATAGCCACCAACCCGATCTCAGTTATATTGAGTGTGCAGCTAACACTATAGCGCCAGTACTTGAAAAAGGTAACTTGGTTATTCTTGAATCAACGTCCCCAGTGGGAACCACTGAAAAACTGGCCACTTGGTTAGCGAAAGCACGCCCTGATCTGTCATTTCCTCAAGATAAAAGCAAAGCCGCAGATATCAATATCGCACATTGCCCTGAGCGGGTGTTACCTGGTTATGTTCTCCAGGAATTGGTGTCTAATGATCGCGTCATCGGCGGCATGAGTAAAACCTGTAGCGAGAAAGCAGTTGCACTCTACCGCACATTTGTGCGCGGTGAATGTATCATCACCAATACACGCACAGCGGAGATGGCAAAACTGACTGAAAATTCATTCCGCGACGTCAATATTGCATTTGCAAATGAATTGTCTATCATTTGCGATAAATTAAAAATAAATGCATGGGAATTAATCAAGCTGGCCAATCGCCACCCCCGCGTTAATATTTTAAATCCTGGACCGGGCGTCGGTGGTCACTGTATCGCCGTTGATCCCTGGTTTATTGTCGATAGCTGTCCCGAAGAAGCAAATCTGATTAAACAAGCGCGTTTAACCAATGATCACAAACCACATTATGTCATCGAGCAAATAGCGCATGCTGCAGATGAGTTTAAGCGTCCTGTTATTGCATGCTTAGGACTCGCTTTTAAAGCTGATATTGACGATCTGCGAGAAAGTCCAGCATTACAGATAGTTAAGCAACTAACCGATAAAAAGGTCGGTCAGATAATGGCAGTAGAGCCGAATATCAAATCATTACCAGAGCATTTACTTAAAAAAAATATACAATTTTCAAGCTTAGAAAACGCCCTTGAAGTTGCCAATATCGTCGTCATATTAGTCGATCATCAGGAATTTAAAATAATAGATAAAACGCTTTTAGCAACTAAAGTGGTCATCGATACACGCGGCATATTCTAGCTTTATACCACTCTATTTAAAAAAGTAGCTTGCCAGTTTTAAGGCATCCACGGTATGGATACAAGGAGAAAAAGTGCTTATGACGAATTATTACCCAACGCTAACTATATTTGATTATTTTACCGCGAGCGTTGAAATCACATTAGCCTTGACAGCTCTGGTTAAGGTAAAAAATTTAAAAATAAAGCTGAGTTTTTTCCTCTTCGCGATTTTAACTGCAATCTGGCATATAACCCTCGCTGATAACCCATTTGACAGGTTTCCATCAAGTGACCAATTTCAACTTATTGAGATACTGCGCTATATAGGCTGGCCTTTAATCCTAATAAATCTGTTAATGTACTCACAAAAAAAAAGACTCCCTGCACATTGGCTTGCTTCAATATATATCACTATTGTTGTGATTTTAGCCATCTTAATACAGAGTTTAAACAACCCATTAACATCATTTATGCAGATCACATCATGGCTCTATATAAAAATAAGTCTCTGTTTAGCCGGCATAGTTATTGCGGAACAACTACTCAGGGATGACCATGCTAGCCGCGTTAGTAAGCTAGTGGCACTTGTTGCAATAACTCAACTTGCCTATGACATGCTCGTTTTTTTAAATTTATTGCTTTTTATTAGTGAAAACAACAGCTTGTGGTATGCCAGAGGTGTAATTAACAGCGCAACCTCATTAATATTAGCACTTGCAATTATAATCTATCCTTTCCAACAACAACAAGAAAGTAAGTTTCAATTATCCCGGTCAATTATCATATTCAATACCAGCTTTATATTAGCTGGAATATTCCTTGTCTTGATGGCGCTTCTTGGCTTAGTCGTTAACCTTTTCAATGTTGAATGGGCAGAGGTTTCAAAAATACTTTTGTATGTTATGTCAATATTTTCCATAGTAGCACTGTCATTTCTTGAAAAATTTCGTCTACACACCACCGTTTGGATAAGCAAGAGTTTCTTTATTAATAAATATGATTATCAAAAACAATGGATCGAGCTAGATTCCCAACTTTCACAGAAAAGAGACGATAATAATAGCTATGAAATAGCACTGGCAACTATGACTTCGTTGTTTAACTGCAGTAGTGGTGGGATTTGGCTTAAAGGGCAACAGTTTTATTCTCCTGTTGCATTAAAAAACCTCGATCTTCCATCATCACGGGCAATTGAAGCAAATAACAGCCACTTTATACAGCTGATGACTAAAGATGAATGGGTCTTTCAAACACCCAAAAATACAGGCATTCATGATAAAAAAAATAATAAGTACTTACCTAAATGGTTTATAAATACGAATGATGCATGGACAATTATTCCACTCAATACTCATCAAGGATTAATTGGTTTTGCGGTACTTTGTAAAAAATCAGCTAACACCACCTTAACTTGGGAAGACTTAGACATATTGAAACTGACGGGTCGCCAAATAGGCAGCTATATTAGTAGCTATCAGGCATCGGAAAAGTTAATTCAAAATCAACAGTTCGACCTATTTAATAAAATTACAGCTTTTGCAATCCACGATATAAAAAACCTCATAGCACAACAAGGTTTAATGCTTAATAATGCAGAAAAATTCAGGCATCAACCTGAATTTGTTGATGATGTAATATTAACAATCAGTAACTCCGTTGAAAAAATGAATCAATTATTAGTGAAGTTGCAGGGAGATCCACATGGCAAGCTTGAATCTATCAATATAAAAAAACTACTAGAAAATGCGATAGAAATGAATTTATCCGGTCTTCCAACGCCCATATTGTCCGTCGTAAAAGGGGATAATGCGCTGGTGATAGCTGACAAAGATAAATTACAAATGGCACTTTATCATTTAATTAAAAATGCACAGGATGCAACCGATGATAGTGGCACAATTACAGTGAAATTAACCACCGAAAATGATGATTTATGGTTAGAAGTAAAGGACACAGGCAGCGGTATGGATGAGTCTTTTATTAAAGATAAATTATTTAAACCCTTTTCCAGCACCAAAAAAAATCAAGGAATGGGAATCGGCGCATATCAGATAAGAGAACTCATTCATTCTTTACAAGGAGAGATCTTTGTTGAAAGTACAGTAAAAAAAGGCACTAAATTTTCAATTTACTTACCTTTGAATGGCACTAAAAAAGAAATCAACTACGCTTAAAATCATTAACTTAGGGATACACGTTCGTTAATGGACTTTAGAGGACAAAATGATAAAAACTTTACTACTGACCTTAGCAGTTTACATGCTGGCAAGTTGCTCTTCGACAGAACTACTTCACCAGATTGATTCTAAAGAGAGCATAACGATACCTGAATACAAAATAGGGGCAGGCGATCAGTTATCTATTAATGTTTGGAAAAATCCAGACTTATCATTAAACGTCACGGTTCGCCCCGATGGAAAAATATCAGTCCCGCTGGTCGGCGATGCCCAAGCAGTTGGTCTTTCTGCAGTGGCGCTAGCAGCAGAGCTAAGCGAGGACCTCACAAAGTTTATCCGCAGTCCAGAAGTCACCGTTATTGTAAACTCAGCGATGAGTGCTGAATTCCTCTCTCGAGTACGGATCACCGGCGCGGTGCAAACACCTCTATCTATCCCCTATAGAGAAGGAATGACAGTACTGGATTTACTTCTACAGGCTGGCAGTTTAAGCCCTTTTGCTAATGGTGATGATGCCATTTTATACCGAAAAACAGATAGTGGTATTAAACGTTATTCAATACGGCTGAACCGCATTATAAAAAAAGGTGATTTATCGACTAATTACGCGTTAAACCCATCGGACATCATAATTGTCCCAGAGAGTATATTTTAATATGGAAATTAATGAAATATTTAAATACATAGCAGCGGCATGGCAAGAAGTATACCTAATAAAATTTAAGGCAGCGTTACTTGTTACCCTGATTAGTTTTTCTATTTTAGCAATAGGAATATATAAGCCCTCAGTATTTCGTAGTGAGACCACTATTTTTGCTGATACTCAAAATATAATTAAACCACTACTCGGTAAGCAGACCTCAATCACCAGCGTAAAACAAAGCAAAACGGCACAAGTTCGTGATGTTATATTCTCTCCTCGGCAATTAAATAAAGTGATTGATGCTGTATATGGAAAAAATGCCTTTCCGACACCGCAGCTTTTAGCAAACAAGTGGGCCTCTTTACGGGAAAGCATCGACGTTGAGGGTCTGTCTGGCAACTATCTGAAAATATCTTATCAAGATGCTACCCCCGATATAACATTTCGCCTACTTAATGAAGTCGTATCATTATTTGTGGAAGATAGTGCAAATACCAAAAGAAATGAGAGCCGTAGTGCATATAATTTTATAGAGCAACAAGTTGTAAGTTACAAAGACCAGTTACTGTTAGCTGAAAAAAAATTGAAAATATTTAAATCCAGCCATTTAGATGGAACAGAATCAGAGGTGGAATCTCGAATATCACAGTTACGTAATGAAATTGAGGATATGAAAATTTTTCAAATGGAAAGCTTAACACGAATTTCCTCCCTCAAAAATCAATTGAGATCACAAGATAAATTTTCATCTAATGATTATGAGGCCGCTATCTATCACAGTCGACTTAAAGAGTTACGACAATATCTTGATAATCTGTTACTCAGCTACAAAGATGATTACCCTGAAGTAGTTGAAGCCAGATATCAGATTGGTGATATGGAAAAAAATATCACAGATTTATCCTTTAAAGAAAAAGACAAGTCTCAAATAGGGGCTGAATTTAACCCCTTATACCAAGAACTCAGTAGTAAATTATCGACAGCACAAGTATCACAGAATACCAGAGGTAATAGACTTAATGCCTTCAAAGTACTGCTCGAAGAAGCCTATGAGCGACGTAAACGTGTCGCCAACAACCAGGCGGAGCTTTCTGAATTAAACAGAGATTACAGTGTCATCAAAGGGCTTTATGAAGATATGCTTGCCAATAAAGAGAAAGCTCGATTATCAATGGTACTTGACATTGAAGGCCAAGGGGTTAATTACAAGGTTCAGGAGCCGGCAAGCTATCCAACACTACCATTAGGTCCCCGCTTCCTACATTTTTTTATTGCTGGCCCTTTTCTAGGTTTCTTAGTCCTAGTTTCACTGTTTTTAGTTAAAATACTACTGGATAATAAAATCCGTTTTGCATCTCAACTTGCACAATTTACGAGTGTACCACTTCTTATCAGTATTGATCATAAGCTTAACAGCTCTGAAAGAAATAAAAAAAGGTTAGAAAATATAGCCTTTATTTTTGGTTTTCTATTTGTTGCAAGTGTTTATGTCGGCATTGCCATTAGTCATCGCTATGACTACCCGATATATGAGCTATTTACGCCACTGTATTCTCTCTTAATGGAGCAGATAAGATGACAGTAATGCCTTTAGAAAAACAGGTCGCAGAGAGAAATAATCAACCACAGAATATCTCTGATGATAGTCGAAAACAAATTCGTAAAATGAGTGATGACCGGTTATTAACATCCGATGAACTTGATACATTAAAAATAATTTATCCTGGTTGCCGGGATGAAAAATCGCTCAATGATTATCGTGAATTACGCACTAAACTATTAAAAAAAGCTAATAACAAAAATTTTGTTTGTATGCTTTCGAGCACTAACCAAAGCTCAGGTACAACGCATGTTGCTGTTAATTTAGCCGCTAGTATTGCCTTAGATCATAGAAAAACGGCATTAATTATTGACTGTAATAGTTACACGCCTTATTTGGATAACTACATTAAAGAAAAACCAAAATTTGGTTTATCTAATTTTCTTGAAGAAGATACTCAGGAAATAGAGGAGATTATCTATCCATCGGGTATCCGTCGAATAAGAATTATTCCTGCAGGCTCTAAAACTGAACATGCCGCGGAAAATTTTTCATCGGAGAAGATGGAAAACTTCATAGAGATGGCAAAAAAACGCTATCCGGATCGTTTTATTATTCTCGATACACCGCCTATTGGATATTATGCTGAAAGCCAGATTTTAGCGTCAATTTGCGATATGGCTATTTTAGTCGTGCGCTATGGGCAGACAAGTGAATCACAAATTCAGACCGGCATTGAGTTAATCAGTAACGATAAACTTGCAGGCATCATTATTAACAAAAAATGAGATACTTATGAATATAAAAAAAACATCTACTCAATCCTGTTCAGGTATCTTTTTTTTTGCTTTGTTATTTCAAGCTCATGCTGCGGTATCAGCAACTGATGAGCAAAGCTCATTTGTGGAGATTGGAGCGGGTTATACAGTGAGTGATAACATTTATAAATCAGCAGAGAGTAAAAAAACAGGCAGCTCAGCGACGGCTAATATAGCACTTGGCTACAAACAAAAAATTACAACTACTGACATTGCACTTAATTATTACACCGAATATACACAAGAAAATGAAAAGGCGTTACAAAACAATAATTATTGGACGGGTAATGCATTAATTTCACAGCAAGTTTTCAATAAAAACCTGCTTTTTAACCTTAAGCATACACGCCGGCGTTATCTTATCGATCCAAGCCAACCTGATGATGATAATAATCAGAATGAAAATGACTTTCTGAAAGCTGGCTTGAACTGGTCTATTCCTTATTCAAATAGAACGACTTTTATACTTGGTGCAGATCACACAGAAACTTGGTTTGCGGGAAGTAGTGCAACGAGTGACAGCAATCGCAATGAAGGAATGGTTAGCTGGCAATATGCTCTCAGTGAGAAGGCCCAAGTTGATGTAAGCTATTCTGGTAGCGAAAAAAAGTTTGATAATTTTAATGAGATATACAGACAACAAAAACTAGACACAAAATTAACACGGAGTTATCTATTAGGAACCTACTCGCTTAATATAGGGAAAACATGGATTGACAGTCGAAGTGAGAAAAATAATGGAGAACATTATGGATTCACTATTAATGCACAAATTAAAAAGCATTTATTTATTTTTAACGCATCTAAAACACTTACCGATTCATCTCGAGAGTTCGAAACAGCTGAACCCATAGCCTTTGTGGAAAATACATTGTTTTGGTATACATATTTCTCATTAAAACATCAATATACAATGCTAGATGATAACTTGGTAAGTAACCTACGTTTTGACTTCCAGCGTAGTGAACCATTGACAGCAATTGACGAGCTTAATGTTGAAAATAAATATGGCGCTTTCGGCGAACTGACATGGTCATTAACAGAAAGTTTAAGCTCTAGCTTATCGGCAAGTTATTACCGAACAGATCTAACCAGCAGTGCAGTAAAAAAATCGACTGAGGCAGAAGTTTCCGCAAAATATAATTTAACTCCATCACTGTATATAAAGCTTAGCGCCACTTTTGAAAAACAAGACGATATGCAGAACACCCCTGGTTATAAAGAGCAATACTATACAAGCAGAATTGCTTATAGATTCTAACAAATTAGTTTTTAAGGAATTATTTTGTCAACAAACGAGACCAAAAAATTATTAATTGTTGAAGATGACATAGGACTGCAAACACAGCTTAAATGGCACTTTTCTGATTACAGTGTTGTTGTCGCAGCAAGCTTAGAGAATGCCATTGCTGCTATTCGTTTACATGAACCACAAGTAATAGTCCAAGATTTGGGCTTGCCCCCTGATCCTGATGGTGTGACACAAGGTTTTTCTTTACTGCAGCAAGCCCTGTCTATCAATCCACATATGAAGTTAATTGTGATGACTGGCAATGATTGCAATGAACATGCCTTAAAAGCGGTCAGCCTTGGTGCATATGATTTTTACAGTAAACCGGTAAATCCTGATACCTTGGCGCTTATCGTACAACGTGCATTTCATATGCACCAACTTGAAACCAAAAATAGGATTTTTAATTTCTCTACAAGCAGCCATCTTGAAGGATTAATTACCGCAGATGAACGCATGTTAAAGGTTTGTAAACTAATCGAAAAAGTTGCCCCCACTAGCGCAGCTTGCTTACTTTTAGGTGAAAGTGGTACCGGTAAAGAGGTATTAGCAAAATCATTGCATGCATTAAGCGCTCGTAATGAACATCCCTTTGTTGCCATTAACTGCGCAGCTCTACCTGAAAATTTATTTGAAAGTGAACTGTTTGGCTATGAAAAAGGTGCATATACAGGTGCTATAAAAAGTACACCGGGTAAATTAGAACTGGCAAATGGTGGAACAGTATTTCTCGATGAAATAGGTGAAATGCCACTATTATTACAAGCCAAGTTACTGCGCTTCCTGCAAGAAAAGGTAATTGAACATATTGGCGGTCGGAAATTAATCCACCTAGACACCCGGATTATTTGCGCTACTAATAGAAATTTAGAAGAGATGATGGCTAGCGGTGAATTCCGCGAAGATCTCTTTTACCGAATAGCAGAGATACAAATAGATATCCCTCCATTAAGAGAGCGAGGCTCCGATAAAGTCCTGTTAGCACGCTATCTGCTCCAAAAGTACTCTCAAAAAGAAAACCTAAAAGTCACCGGTTTTACTGAGCATGCTGTTAATGCAATAGAAGCCTATTCATGGCCCGGTAATATCCGTGAACTTAGCAATAAAATAACACGTGCCGCAATTATGTGTGAACAAAAAAATATAACAGCAGAAGATATCGGATTAAAATCATCTAACAGCAGCCCACTTAGCTTAAAAGTGATTAGAGAGAGTGCCGAAATAAACGCATTAAAAACAACACTTAATGCAACTGATAATAACATTTCAGCTGCAGCAAAATTACTTGGCATAACGAGACCGACACTATATGACTTAATGAAAAAGTATCATTTAAATGCAAATTCTCCCCTGTAATACTGGCTGTATATTAAAGCCGATTTGAATAGGTAAGATAAATATGAAATTAAAAATGTTTAACCTTCAAATAAACAAAGCATTAACAATATCAATGCTTGCAGCAACTGTCTTTCTTTCTGCTTGCGGAGAATCAAAAGAGACACAGAAGAGCACAAACAAAGATGCCTATCTTGCACAGGGACAATCATATCTTAACGCATACCAATTTAAAGCAGCATATCAAGCTGCCAATGATGCGATTAAAATAGATCCAGGCAGTATTGATGGTTATTTGATTATAGCAAAGATCAACCAGGAATCAGGACAACCACTAGAAAGTGTTAAACTACTTGAATCTTTTTCAGGTATTAAAAATATTGAATATTATTTTGCACTGCTAGATGCTTATCAACAATCAGGAAAAGTAGTCTCAGCTCAAAGCCTAATCGAGCAGCAGACAGAAATTTTACAAAAGCAACCTCAACGTTTGCAGTTTGTAAAAGCGCAACAGTTACTTTTTAGTAATAATTTACAACAAGCAAAAATAGCCTTTACAGAATCATTAAAAAAATCAGATTATAAAATTGAGAGTATGCTGGCGCTTGCACAAATTGAAGCTGTCTCAGACAATCCTACAGCAGCCCTAAATAGACTTGATGAAATTATAAAATCAGACCCAAACAACACCGAAGCACTATTCCTTAAAAGTATGATTTACATTAAAAGCGCGGATCTTGCTAATGCCGAGAAGTCACTCTCGGAAACTTTGGCTATTCTCCCAACTAGCGATATTTTCACCTCTCAACGTATCCAGATTATTCAAAGCTTGGCAAATGTTCTAACACAGCAAGGCCGCGGTTCAGAAGCACTGATCTACACACGTATTCTATCCGAAGAGTTTCCTGGAGCAGAGTCAATTTCAATGCAGTATACACGTGCACTCGAACTATTTGAAAATCAACAGTTTGCAACAGCTAAAGAGTTATTATTAGAAATATTAGATAATAATCCCGGACACCAAAAATCAGCCACTTTATTAGCCTTGATTTTCTACAATGAAGGAAATCCTGAAAGTGCAGAAAAATACTTAGCAGGTTTTATCGATCCAGAAATATCCCCAATTAAACTCACTGAGTTGTATATGGCAACTCAATTGCGGCAAAACAAAGCAGAGGAAGTCTTAAGCTTACTCAAAAAAATACCAGAAAAAAGCAGAAATGTTGATACTTGGGTGCTTTATGCAAATGCGGCAATACAACAGAAAATGTTTACAACAGCAAAAATGGCGATTGATAAAGCTAAATTATTAGCACCGCAATCAATTCGTCTCGCATTAACAGAAAGTTTTTATTATAACAGTTTACCTGAGCCGCAAGTAGAAAAAGCATTAGCCTTAATTTATGTTGTTTTATCTTCTCATCCCGAAAAGAAGACATTGCAGATGTTATATCTTCGTCAACTGCTTACTTTTAAAAAATTCGCTGAAGCGGACAAGTATGCTGCTAATTTAAAAAGCATGTATAGCGACAATACCGATACGCAATTAGTTGTGGCAAACTACTATATTTATCAAAACAAATCAGTCGAAGCTAGAAAAATAATAGAAAAGATTCTGGTATTGGAAAATAACCATCTCCAAGCACTTTATAGCTTGGTCAAAATCAACCAAATCGAAAAAAATTGGTTAGCAACATTGGATAATTACAAACAAATCATAAGCTATTATCCGACGAAAATTACGTCTTACACCGGTATTGTTAATAGCTTGATAGAGCTGCAAAAAGATCCGTTAAAGGCGGCCAACTATCTACCCAAAAATTATGAAGGCAGCCTGTTAGCATTAACGCTGGCAAATTTAACCCTGCAACAGAATAAGTTTGACTTGGCAACAGGTTATGCGCAGGAAGCGGGAGATGAACTGCCGCAAAAATATCAAGCAAGTCTTAACAAATTAACCCTACAACTTAATTTATTAAAGGCGAGTAAAGCTTTCGCAGAAAAAGACTATTCGAAAGCCAAAGAAATACTGATCACAGCACTTAAGCAAGAACCCGATAATATTACGCTGTTAAGCTTGCTAACTGATATTGAAATTCGCTTAGCGCAATATATTGAAGCGGAAAAAACCACAGATAACATTGCCAAAATTTCACCAAAGAGCTCTTTAGCAACAAGATTGTATGCGGGAATATTCGTAGCAAAAGAAAAGCCGCAACAGGCAATTGATTTATTAACAGCTTACTGGAAAAGAACAAAAGATGAGCAACTTGCAGAGCAACTGTATCTATTGTTGGGAAATAATAATTCAGAAAAAGCGTCGGTTTTTCTGAATGAATGGCAACAAGCATTGCCCAAAAGCCACACGGTAATACGCTACCAAGCAATTGTATTGCAAAAGAATGGCAAAAAAGAGCAGGCTCTGCAGCTCTATGAAGCACAACTAAAACAGACACCGAATGATGTTGTCAGCTTAAACAATTCCGCCTGGTTATATTTTGAACAGGGCAATCCTATTGCCATCAGCTTAGCTGAGAAGGCATATAAATTAATGCCTGACAATGCTGCTATTTTAGATACTTATGGCTGGCTTTTATATAAGAGTGGAGAACGACAGAAGGGCAAAAAGTTAATTGAAAAAGCCATACGATTATCTCCAGATCAGCTAGACATTAAATCTCACTTACTGGAAATAAATAACCAATAGATGAAAACTTACGACAACGGGCCTTTTACGGTCAGTTGTCGTATTTCCACCTTCTTTTATATAATGCACAAACAACTGCAACAAAGGGATATTATTTATAATAATACCTCTCCCCAAATTCTCCCGAGTAATAAGCCGCACTGTCAATTTTATTTTACGCAATATAAATCAACAAATGCCCTCTTAAATTTTGACTCTCAGAAGTAATTGATTGAAAGTATTAAGAATAACATGTCGGAAAAATTTACAGTCTTTGATTGTAAAAAATAGTATGTTTTTTATAAAAAATGAACATCAAAAAACTAAATACATTAAAAAACATTAAAAAACAATAGATTGTGACTTACTAAAAAAATAAAACCTCTAATCACAAATATAAACCTGAAGAGCTTACTTAAACATGCCAACTTGGTTCATTAAAAATAATGATTAATGCATAAACTATCAAATAATCCTGTCGAATAATTTTACACATTGAATACCACAGACCTTTGCTAAACAGAAAAAAAAACATAACTACTTGATACTAAATATTTTTTTAAAATTGGCACGTTGAATGCTTTATCTAACATGTGGAATCATCCATATATGAAGGAGAATTAAAATGAAAAAACCTATCTCGTTATTAGCTACTTCTTTGATACTTTTGTTCGCGTCCGGTACAGCTTCAGCAGTAATGATCGATGGTGTAATCAGTATTGCCGGAAACGCCACTACCACTTATGCTGGTGGCGAAATAGCGTCAGTTACATTCAATGATCAATGGGTAGGTATCGCTACTGGTGACTTTCTTGCCAATGGTGTTACGCCTTTGGTTACCAGCGTTACTTTTGGTTCTACTGTAACCATGAATGATATTACTGCTCCAATTACTTTACCAATATACCCTTTATGGCTAGTAGAAGGATTTAGATTTGATCTCGTAAACATCGTTGCTAATATAGTTAATGCAGGTGGAGCAACCCTTAACGGTAATGGTACTATGTCACACGCTGGCTTCGAGGATACTTTCTATACTTGGGTATTTACCACTCAAGTAGGTAATGATGAGACAACATTCTCTGCTAGATCTGTTCCTGCACCAGCTGGTGCAGCGCTGTTAGGTTTGGGCTTACTCGGTTTTGGTTTCGCCCGTCGTAACAAAAAAATATCATAAAACCTATTAAGATAAGTCATAGTTTATCCTTAAGCCCAAGATTAATAATTATAATCTTGGGCTTTTTTATATCTAAAAAACCTTCTATCCAAAGCTGGTCTACACTTATACCGTCATATCGAATGCGCGACCATTATCTCTTTACTTATTTAATTGGAATAAATTAATGGAAAATAACCAGATTCAGTTGCTGCTTAGCTTAGATTACGAAATTTTTTTCGGTGAAAATTGTGGTAGCGTTGAAAAGTGTATCCTTGATCCGACACAACAATTATTAATGCTACTCAATAAATACGACTATAAGCTTAGTTTATTTGTTGATGCGGGCTTTCTGGTTAAACTAAAAGAGTATGCCGCTAATTTCCCTGTTTTAGAGCGACAATACGCTGCCATTAAAAAGCAATTACAAGCACTCTCATCCCAAGGCCATGATATACAACTACATATTCACCCGCACTGGGAGGATAGCTTCTATGATGGCAATGCCTGGGTTATCAATACTCAGCGTTATCGCCTGCATGATTTTAGCCCGCAGGAAATTGATGAAATAGTAGCAAGTTATAAACAAGAGCTCGAATCATGCAGTGAACAAAAAATATTCGCTTTTCGAGCTGGCGGCTGGTGCCTGCAGCCTTTTGATAAAATTAAACAGGCACTGCAAGATAATGGTATCTGGTTGGACAGTACCGTATTTTCGCAGGGACACTCCGATGATCCGACACGCTGGTTTAAGTTTAATCAGATACCTACTAAAGCATATTGGCACTTTGATAATGATCCTTTAACGGAACACCAGAATGGCTATTTTACGGAGCTTCCTATCAGCGCAATTAAAACATCACCTCTTTTTTTTTGGAAGCTTGCGCTGCGCAAAAAGTTTTCCAGTCATCTGTTTACCCCTTTTAGCGATGGGCAAGCGATGCTGGCCAATCGTAGCTATTATATTGAACGTTTGACTAAAACAACCTATGGGCCAGTTATGATCGATGGTTCAAAAGCGGGACAGCTTGAAAAAGCCTTTAAAGAGCATCTAAAACTTGCAGATAAAAACAGCATTTTTAATGTAATGGGACATCCAAAAAGTTTATCCCCCTACTCACTTATAAAATTAGAAGATTTTATAAAAAAACATACAGAGTTAACCTCCATCACCTATCAAGATCTTCAACACCTTAAACACGTATAAAAATAAGTGATTTTTTAGTCACTTTAGATTTCGCTGATAATAGAGCATTATCAGCTGAATGTTCTAAAAAAACATTATAAACTTAACGTAATGCGAAATATTGGTTTCTGGTAAATTCTTTGGGCTGCTAAAGATTCTTTTTCCCCAACAATCAACGGGATTGTAAAATTATCTTTCGGCCTAATGCCAAGTCTTATCGTGGTAAAGCTGTCTGTTAGCCAATCTCACTGATACAATTCCTGACGTGCGCAACTACGGCACCTGAACACCACACCAAATTTATTAAATTTATGCCCATTTATGCTGGTTAAAACACACGCTAGCTTCGTGATTAATTTTATAATTAGAACAACTAGTTACTGCAATCAAGGCCTTGCTTTCCTGCGTTTTTCCAGCACCTAAATAGAGTATCTAGTTAATGGAATTGATATTACTTATTACAGTTTATTGAATTGCAATAAACCTGCTCCCCCACGGAATGATTCTAATGCATCATTCCGTGAGGCTAAGTACAGGTTTGCGAGATCAGAAATATGAGTCCATATAAATCACCACTAACAGCATCAATTTTATTGTTTAGTTTAGCTAAGCCCACCCGCGCCTTTCACCGACTGTTCGCTATTTTCGACAAGAATCGCCGTCGCGGTTTGTTTTAAAGCATTCCACTGCGCATCCTCGATAAAAACACCGTTTTTCCAGGCACTATTCTGAGCTTGAGCAAACGTATTAGGATCAACATGCATACTGTAACCTTCAGACAAACGAACCACATCGAAGTCACGAACAGAAAGTTCGATGGTCATGTCGTGCAATCGTTGCTCAGAAGCATTAACCTCATCAGATAAAAACAACGCCGGTGTTATACGGCCACCGTTAAGCACATACAAAGTACGGTTAGGCGCGCTACCATTATCCCATTTTGCCATACAGGCGATGCCCTTAGCGGACAATTTAACCAACTCACTATAAGCCAACCAACGGTTGTGGCAGTTATTGATTTCAATCTTGAGAGACTTGAAACCGACCATTTTTTCAATTGCGTAATCCATGACGACAGGCAGGTAGCAAGCCAAGCTGCAGTTATGCAAATCAACTTCAATAGTATTTTTGCCGGTGACTTTAATGTCGGCAGGACAATCATTTTCTAAACCCATAAAGGCGCTCGCATTGTTGAAATGACGGACTCCGTGCAAGCCCATTATTTGTAAATCTGCAACCATATTTGCGATGATATCGGCTTCACCACAGGAACGGCGCATACCAAGAAATGCTTTGTTTACAGCCGCCACTAACTCATTATGAGAAACGATCATAACCCTTTACTCCCGAGTGGCTGCTCATTATTCAATAATTCATCTTGGTTAGGTAATAATGGAAAAAGCCAATCGTCTTTCGCTGTTTGAGCGTGAATTTCATCCAGTAATGGTGCGCCCTGAAAGAATGTCACCCGCACCCAACGATCCGAGCGCGGATCAAAGGTTGTCGCACCAAACATGGATAACTTACAGCGTAATAAATGCATTGGAAGCGACGCTTTGTGCAACACGTTCATTTGAATATCACCCATCGCTTTGTTACCCATAGTCCATACCCGTCGCGCTATGGTGCGATATTGTGGATATTGAACAAGGAATTCAACCAAAAATCGTTCTGACGCCTGTCCAAGTAGCACATGGTATAAGCGATTCGCTTGACGACCTATATCTAAAAGTGATTCTCTGTCATCACCTGGCTCTTCCCCACGTACACCAAGTCTTGGCTCTTCTTTGTCTTGAGAGCGATACCAGAACCAGTACTGATTCTCTGGTTGGGTAAAATCGGTATTGATCGCCCAACGATAGTTTTTTTCCAGGATCAGCAATAGATCCTGAATTTTTTTACCACTCGGCAGAGAGAGCGTTTCATCACAATTCATCTGTTCTTGATAAACGTCCACCAATTCAGGATAAAGTTCCATCAAACACGCAGCTAGGATTTCCTGAGTTTCCAGACTCAGGTGTTGTGACTGCACTAACAGATCTCTCCAATACTGACTTTGTGCCACCAAAGTTACTAAATTTTCGTATAGACTTGTTAGCTCTCCAAGCGCAATGGTATTAAGTTTTTGTTGCGTTTCGTTGATGGTCATGACCTGTTCAAGGTGACGAATGGCTTTTTGCAGCAAAACTTGCAGCGGCGCTAATTTATCTGCCTCAGTTACACAGTCTAATACCGCGGCCAAGGCCGTTTCGCGAGTGGTAATCCATTGGTCAACGATGCACGGGTGATTGATAAGATAGGGTGCCATACCCAAGCCCGTTGCATTTCCTACTCCTAAATAGCGTTGCAGCTCACTATGCAATTCTGTTGCTTGTTCACCGCCTCGTTGTGTTGCCAGATAGTTTACCCAATCCAGACTAAATGCTCTTAGCAGGTATACCGCACACATTTGAGCGCTGAACGACTGCTCGAAATCTGGATTTTTATCTAGCAATTTGAAATCTGCTATACCAAATTTTCCATTGCCGTAAACCGCGGTTGTACGCAGTATATAACCCACCTCAGCAAGATCTTTCGTGTTTGGTTGCACACCTTTTGCAAGGTGACTGACAATATGTTCAAACACGCGAACACTTTTGTTTGCTCTCGCCAATACTAAGACATTATTTGGATTACGCCCTGCTTCCTGCAAGGGGACATTAGATCTGAGTTTTTCAAGCAAACTCACATCAACATAGCCATACACAAGGGCAAAGGTGACATCCCATTTTTCAGCAATAACACGATCATTGCGCTCATTGTCCGCTATTTGATCACAAAAAACGACTAAATGATAAACGTGATGTGGTGTCGCTAATTTGTAAATCACATGACCAAAACCTTGCGGACAAAGTTGCCATTCCTGCTTACTGACTTTCCATTGCTGTTGTGCCATTCTACGAATTAACGTTCGGACAAAGCTAATTCTAGTCTGGTGCATAGCTCCCAGCCTTTCCGGCGCCATGATAACATCTGCATTTCGCAGTGTTGCTTCAGTGCGGGTAGCACGATCTGCATCCATATTCCTCACCACCATTGTAGTTATTAAAGTATTTGATCTTCCAGTTAGGACGAGCAAACTCGGCCTCTGAGCATCTCCTCGACTGATGTATCAACACCAATTCGATTTAATTCGTTTTATAGCCCTTGCTCTTTCGCCATTTGGATAGCGATTTGCGGCGCGTTCCAGAGTGACGGCAGTAAGATGATAGAAACGGGTACAGCGGTGATAACAATGAATGATTGCAACGCAGAGATCCCGCCGGAACCAAGGGAAATCAATATCAAAGCAGTTACCCCCATCATAACTCCCCAAAATATTCGAATCATTGCATTTGGCTCCGTTTCACCACTAATAACCACACTGATGGTATAAGTCATAGAGTCACCTGTTGTCACGATGAAGATAGTGGTCAGGAGCAGAAACAGGATTGAAACGAGCATCGGTAGTGGCAGCTGCTGAGTCACCGCCAGCAGTGCCCCTGGTAAGTTGAAACCTTCAAAGGCGCTACTTACACTGCCCGGATCAGCGATTTCAAATGCTAAACCAGATCCGCCGACTATGGTAAACCAGAAGCAGGTCACAAGGGGTGCTATCAAACTGATGGTTGATACCAATTGGCGAATGCTGCGGCCACGAGAGATACGGGCAATAAAGATAGCCATCATTGGACCGTAGCCAAGAAACCAACCCCAGAAGAATACCGTCCACCAGCTCAACCAACCTTCATCTCCACGATAAGTCGCCATTGGAATGAAGTTATCCAACGTGCTGCCTACGCCTTGAATATAACCATTAAAGATAAAATTCGTTGGACCGAAGATCAAAATATAAACCATCAATATCATCGCTAAAATCACGTTATAACGGCTTAGCATCTGCATGCCGCGGTTCAAACCACTAAGTGCCGATAAGGTATACAGTACAATTGCAAAAAGAATGATGATTAATTGAGTAGTAAAGCCATCTGGGATATCAAAAAGAGCATTTAATGCGTAGCTAACTTGTAAGCCTAAGAAGCCGATTGGGCCAATTGTGCCCGCGGCTACAGCAACGATACAACACGCATCAATCAACGCACCAGTATGACCCTTAAGCACCCGCTCGCCAAAGACAGGGTAGAGTAAGATGCGCGGCTTTAGCGGCAGTCCTTTGTCATAATGTAAATGCATTACTACAATTGCTGTTAAGCTACCAACGATTGACCAAGCCAAAAATCCCCAGTGCATAAATGATTGTGATAAGGCATTCACCGCGCCTTGCTGGGCATTCAGCTGAGGGCCATAAAGCGGAGGAGGACTCACAAAATGCGCGATTGGCTCCGCTGCAGCCCAAAATACACCACCACCCGCAAGTAATGTACAGAAGATAATCGCCATCCAACGGAACGCATCCATTTCAGGCTTGGCTATACCGCCGAGAATAACTTTTCCTGTTCGTCCGGCAGCCAGCGCAATACCGATAATAAAAGTCAGCAATAGAAGTAATTGCCAATAAGGACCAAACACTTTTACTGCCCAAGAGAAGCCAGTATTCACCAGGCTCGACAGCAGCTCAGCATCGTACAGTGCGAGAAGAACGAATAGGGTGATAAATCCGCCGCTGTACCAAAAAGCAGGATTACCCAAGCCAAGTTTATCAGCAACACTTGTACGTGAATGTTGTACAGTATTCATTCCTGCCGCTTCAAAGCTAGAAGCTTTCACTTTATTAATTAAATCAGACATATTCTGACTCCAGTGGTTCTTTGCAGCTGCCATATAGATGATGACTACAAGAGGTATATTTAACAGCTGTCTATTACTTTCATATTGGGCAGGCTGTTCCATGTTTGGACTACTACGTTACGAAATAGGCTCTAGTCCCTGTTTTAGAAAGTTAAACCAGTTCTCACCCAGTATTTTCCCCGTCTCAGATTCACTGAATCCGTGACGCATTAATCCGTTGTAGATATTCTCCATGCCTGAGCTTCCGCAAAACCAGGGAAGCGCATCCGGCCATGCAGAATTACTTGCTGAACCTTCTCCGTAATCCATTGATTTTGACCAGCGTCCATTACGCATCCACTGCAACACTTCTTGGGGTTGATTCAGGCACAAATCACTGCCAATACCCAAGTGTTCAACGCCGACCATATCTGCCGTTGTTGCCACCATTTTACAGAAATCGTCTAACGTACATTGACTGCCATTTGGCAAGTGAAATGGATATAAGCTAAAACCAATTAAACCACCACGCGCCGTCAGCGCTTTAATCACATCATTAGACTTATTACGCAGTGCATCGTGTGCAAATATTGGATTCGCGTGGCTGATACAGATTGGCCGCGTAGACAAATCAATCGCCTCAAGTGTTGAACGTTCAGCACTGTGCGACATATCAATAATCATGCCCACGCGATTCATCTCTGCTATCGCCTGCTTACCAAAACGTGTGATCCCCGTATCGTACTGCTCATAGCAGCCCGTTGCCAGCAAACTTTGGTTGTTGTAAGTGAGCTGCATGATCAGCAGACCCTGTTTACGCATCACTTCAATCAAACCAATTTCATCGTCGATGGGAGAACAGTTTTGAGCACCAAAATAAATCCCAACTTTACCTAAAGACTTCGCTTTTTCTACATCAGCCATCGACAGAACAGGCATAATCAAGTCTGAATTTTGCTCGAATCTTAGGTTCCACTGCGCAAAACGAGTCAGTGTTTCACGTGCGTTTTCGTGATAAACCATGGTCGCATGGACAGCGGTAATACCACTGGCTTGAAGCGTTTTAAAATACTCCCTATCCCAATTGCAGTACTGCAACCCATCAATCACAATGCGTTTTTGGTACATAACTACTCCTTAATACAATTCGTCGTGTTACTGAAAATCTGCTGACAGAAAACGTTTAATAAGGACGTTGATAAGCTGTTTTCACTATGGTGTAGAACTCTTTTGCGTACTGCCCTTGCTCACGAGGTCCAAAGCTTGATTCTTTACGGCCACCAAATGGGACGTGATAATCTGTGCCCGCAGTTCCCAAGTTGACCATTACGCAGCCGCTTTGAGCTTGCTGCTTGAACATTGCGCTACTACGCAGACTTTGTGTAACAATGCCGCTGGTCAGGCCAAAGCGAGTGTCATTCGTCGTAGCAATGGCTTCTTCCAGATTTGCCACACGAATAACGCTAGTCAGCGGAGCAAACACTTCTTCTTGATTGACTTCCCAGCTGTTTTTTGTATTGACAAATAACGTTGGCGACATGTAGTAACCCTGGTGTTCCAGGTTCAAACGTTCCCCGCCAAAGGCTAGCTCTGCACCGCTTTGACGCGCTTTATCAATCCAATAAAAGTTCGATTCCAGTTGTTTGCTATCAACTACAGGCCCCATGAACACGCCTTCTTTTAGCGCGTGACCGACGCTAAGAGAACCCATGCGTTTAATCAGCGCGTCCACGAAAGCATCGTGAATGCCATCCATTACCACTAAACGAGATGAAGCCGTACACTTTTGACCAGAACTCGAGAATGAACCTGCAATAGCCGCTTCAACTGCGGTTTCAATATCCGCATCGTCGGCGATAACCAATGCGTTTTTACTACCCATCTCAAGCTGGCAACGCACGAAGTTTGGCGCGGTCGCGGTAGCCACTTTACGGCCAGTATCGACAGAGCCGGTAAAGCTCACGCCATTAATCTCTTTAGAGTTGATCAGCGTGTCTCCCACCACGGAGCCACTACCTAGAAGCAAATTAAAGGTCCCGGCAGGAATACCCTGGCGGTGGATAATTTCAGTTAACGCAACTGCACTGGCCGGTGTCAGGTTGGCCGGCTTCCAGATGACGCTGTTACCAAAGGCAAGCGCGGGTGCAATTTTCCAAGCCGCCGTGGCAGTTGGGAAGTTCCAGGGTGAAATAATCGCAATGACCCCTACCGCTTCACGAGTCACTTCCACTGAAACGCCTGGTCGCACTGAAGCTGCACTGTCGCCAATTTGACGAAGCACTTCTGCTGCAAAATATTGGAAGAATTGACCAGCACGATAAATCTCACCTCGGCCTTCTGCAAAGGGTTTACCTTCTTCACGCGACAGCAGCCGGCCTAATTCATCACAGCGCGCAATCAGTTCATCACCTATCGCTTGTAATACTGTTTGCTTACGCTCAAGGGGTGTTTTTTCCCACTCTGGTTGCGCGTATTTAGCCGCTGAAATAGCTTGCTGAACTTGTGTCTCACTTGCCTGAGCGAAATCCCCCAGACTTTCTGAAATGTCTGATGGGTTGATATTAGCGACGGTGCTAATGCCTGATTGCCATTCACCCGCAATATAAAGTGATTTTTCTGTTGGAACATTCTGTGCTTGAGTCATTATTTTGTCCTTGTAGTGGGCTAGCTGCCTTTAAATTTTCCAGCCCGTTATATCAATAAGAGAACGATTGAAACTGTTTTAATTTTATTAATTTATTAGCTCTTCAGCCCTAGACCGCAGCGTAAACCACAAATTCCACCAGCATTTCTTCGCGAGCTAGCCCTGCAACCACTACCGCTGCACGGTTTGGGTAAGGGACCTTGAAATATTCTGCATAAACGCTGTTCACGGTTTTAAGGTATTCACGATCAGTCACATAAATCATCACTTGAAGCACTGAGTCCAACGATTCACCAGCACATTCCAATGTATGAACAAGGTTGCTGAAGATTTTCCGAGTTTGAGCTTCTATTCCACCCGCGACTACCGCCCCCGTATCATCAATGGGAATTTGCGCAGTATAGAGAGTACCGTTGTTGATAATCGCCCATTCAAGTGGTGCTTTTGAAGCGAAAAGAGACGTTTTAACCGGATGTTTTTTATTGTTAGTATGCATTTTTTAATCCAACTATTTAACAGCTACTTAACAGCTGTGCAACAAGATGGTTGTACACTACCTTTTGACTAGTGATAAACGAAACGGTAAAATTCTTTCATTTGATAAGTAAAAGTTATCAGGCTATTGAGAGCAGGGTAAATAAAGGGCTCACAAGGAATCGTACCCATGAATATTAAACTCCAACAATTAAATCATTTTGTGATGGTAGTCGAAGAAGGCGGCTTTCGATCCGCTTCAAATCGAGCAAACCGCTCTCAAGCTGCACTTTCTACGTCAATAAAAGAGCTTGAAAAAATACTTGGACAACCCCTTTTCGAATCAGGAAAAAAATTGACACTCACCCCCTTTGGTCAAATATGCTTACCAAAAATAATGCAGTTTCTGAATGCTTATAGTGCATTAGATAATGACTTACGCGCGGCGGCGGCTGGGCAACAGGGAAGGGTCAGAATAGCCAGTGTACCTTCCGTAGCAGCCAAACTTATTCCCAGTGTACTAGCCGCATTTTGTGAAAAGTATCCCAAGGTGGAAGTGAGCTTAATTGACGATAATGCAGCGGGGGTCGAAGCGCGACTGCTGGCAGGTGAAGTGGATTTAGCGCTCGGAAATAGATCTAACATCGAAGACGATACGCTAGACTTTACGCCACTGCTCACGGATCCTATTGGAGTAGTGTGTTTACGGGATAACCCAATCGCTGCGCATTCAGAAGGGATCAAATGGCAAGCTTTGTTAAAACAACCCTTTATTAGAAACGGCACCTGCTCCTTATTAGAGCCAACACCAGCGCGCGTCCTTAGCCAAAAAGCGCTTTATTCAATAGAAAATATCACTTCGCTCTTCTCGGTATTAGAATTGGGCATCGGCATCACCACGCTACCCAAACTCGCTTTTCCGACTAATGAGACCCGGTTGATTTGGATCCCTTTAACCGATCCACCAATCAAACGCCAAATTGGAATTTTCAAATTGGCAGATCGGACTATCTCTCCACAAGCACAAAGCTTTCTCGATTTGTGTATTCAATACCTCAACTACACTGGCGCATCCGATTAATGTTTATTTTTCAGAGAAGCGAGCCTAGCGTGAAAGGTGGGCGATCCATTGCTTTTTATTTGGGCAGTCGAATTGATAATACCAATTCAACTAAGTAAATAGTCTAAAGTTGCACAGGGAAAATATTATGGGTAGTAACCATCCTTGGGAAACACAAATAGCAAGTGTACTTGGTACTACACTAAACAGACGCGCATCATCACGACGCACTCACCATAAAATCTGAAGGCAGCCATGAAAAACATTGTATTCAATCTTTGCCTTCTGCCTATATTTGGACATTAAAGTAGTTGATAATAAAATTATTGTCTTCTCACCTCTATTCACTAACTAACCAATCCATCCGTTTCGCATGTTCTATATCAAACATTCTCCAAACTCTATGGGAGCAGATCTTCCAGTTGTAGGAAAAGGTAACAATTCGATCAATGACACTTTATCCGCGAAGCTTCAATCAAGATCAAGACCAAGACCAAGCCAAGTAAATTTTTTATGATAAGGACCCCCTCCTTTTTACATAACCCCACCCTATCTCTATGGTACTCAATTATTCTATTGAAAAAGTGATAGTTTGTTGTTTCCGAGGCGTAGTTAGGGCCATACCAGTATCAACCACCAGTCACTTAGTTTTTGCAGCCGGTATCAGTACCTATATATTTATCGGTTTGTATCTTTAAGAAAAAGACTCGATCAAAGAATTTGGTGATACCTACTTAGATTACATGCAGCGGGTAAAAAGAGCTCACAGTGAAACAGTGATATAAGCATCGATTTACTTTATTGATATCAATATTACCCCGCAGGCGCTCAACAAAATTGAATCTGCAAAGCAAAAAATTAATACCTGTACTTGGGGTATTTCTTGGGTATGATTGAAATTTCACTTAATAATAAGGACTTTTGCCCGCTTTGTCAGAAACTTCCACTGAAAATTTTGCTGTCGCCAAATTTGCATTAATAATTGTTTGTCTGGGTTCCATTATTGGACCTCTGGGAATGGCCTCTGTCAACATCGCTATTCCCGATTTAGCCGCTGACTTACAGGCCAATGCCAAGATGGTTTCGTGGCTACCCACACTGTTTATATTGAGCAGTGTGATATTTATGCTGCCTGCTAGCAAGTTGGCAGACAACTATGGAAGAAAGCGGATCTATGCCTATGGCCTGGCATTAAATGCATTTTCCTCTGTTATGTGTGGACTTGGTACCAGTATCGAATGGGTGCTGTTTTGGCGATTTGTACAAGGTGCTGCAGCGGCAATGATTTTTGGTCCAGGTGTGGCAATTATCACCTCGGTTACGCCTTCCCATAAACGAGGAGCGGCTCTTGGCATAGCTTCAGCGTGTGTTTATGTTGGATTAACCATTGCACCAGCAGTAGGTGGTTGGCTAACTGAATTATGGGGCTGGCGTTCGGTGTTTTTATTTCAGGTGCCAATCGTAATTGCACTTTTATTGTTGATTAAAATGCGCTTGTCAGGTGAATGGAAGAATGATCAAAAAACCAAATATGACTGGTGGGGAACATTTATTTTTGCTGTGTTTGCGTCATCGTTAGTATATGGGTTAAGCATCGTACCGAACAGTTTAGGGCTGGTGATGCTTGGACTCTCGGCTATCTGTTTGGCACTTTTTATTTTACATCAGAGTCGCAGTCGCCGGCCGCTTATCCGTGTGCAAATGTTCCGCGAAAATCGAGTTTTTTCCATGTCATTAACCACATCATTGTTGATGTATGCCAGTAATTTTCCGCTGATATTTTTAATGAGCTTATATCTACAATATGTAAAAGACCTCAGTCCTTCACATGCAGGGCAGGTTATATTGGTTCAGGCATTGTCGATGGCGATAATGGCTCCCTTGTCTGGCAGGCTGGCCGATAGATTTCAGCCTCGGGTGGTGGCAACCCTTGGTTGTGTGATTGTTGCTTGTGGGCTGTTGGTGTTGAGCTGCATGAATGCCCAAACCAGTGTGACTTATATCACCAGTTCATTTCTATTGATTGGGATCGGCTTTGGTTTGTTTTCTACTCCCAATAATAACGCTATCATGGGCGCGGCTAAGAGTCATGAGGTAGGTGCGGCTTCAGCGTCGATGAATCTTGCGCGAACCATAGGCAATCTTTTGGGAATGAGCCTGGTGAATCTTATGGTACATTTTTATCTGGGTAATGCTCAGTTTACACCAGAGCAGAACCCTGCACTTATAAAAACAGTTGAGATGGCATTAAATATGTCTCTCGCATTTGTTGTAGTCGCCTGCGTAATATCAGTTTTACGTGGCAAATCGAGATTTGACTAAGACTTCACTATTTTTGATCTACTAATGGGTTACTGTGCATAATTTATTATATGAAAAAGTGTGAACTAATTAAACAGCACCTATCTTCGCCCAATTTACAAGAGCTTCTCAGATATCGATTATTGTTTTGCACTGCTGTACCAAATGAAGATCTAAAACTGCACATTACCGACTTATTTAAGTGTCCAACCCGACTGGAAAGTAGCTCTTTTGATCATTGGCAAAACATTATTTATTTAATTCTAAGCCCGTAACCAAAATTAGTTGATCACTATACCGTCCACTAGAATCGATTATGTCTCACCATACTAGTATGATAAATAGACTTTAACTTAAACCAAGGATTTCAATCATATGCCTTTCTTTATTAATGCGGCAGATGTTAAGCATAATTTATCCTGGACAGAAATTTGTCATGCGTTATGTGAAGGCCACAAAGCGCCGCGAGCTGATATCGATGATATTTTATTTAAGCGCAGAGATAATGCATCGGTTCTTTCTGGTGTATCTTTTGAAACTGATCTTGCCCCATGGATAAGCAACGCTCTCAATTCGTTATTACCATTCTTGGTGATTTTGTCCAGTTTTGTTTTTCCTCCTGAACTGAATTGACGAGGGACTAAACCACACCACGTAGATAATTGCCGACCATTTGAGAACATCCGTAGAAAAAAAGGCAGGACATCTATACCTTTTATTCTTTTAAGTCATTACATCAAAGAAAACATTCTCCTGTGCAAAAGATTTGGCAATGAGTAAAGGTCGGCTGAGTAAATTGATATTAATAAATAAAAAGTTGAAAAATTTTCTGCCAAAAAGCCCTGAAAATAGATTTTGTAACGCGATTCCACCATTTTTAGAGGGTTAATTTTAAATATAGCGACGCCGCTTCAGGATAATACTTTCAATTATTCAAGCTGCTAAAACTGCGGTAGCGCGTTATACCATGAGGGATACAGCCTTTATCAATTTACGAAGAAGCCTCATTCAAATCTTAAATCAACTTAAATACCGCCATAAAAAGACTGTAAATGGACAAGAGGAGTAGCAGAAATCGACCACCAGCAGTGATTGCCAATATTCAGAGCTAAGTTGGATTAATTTGTCGGTTGTTGGAAAGCTTGGGATTTCATTGCGCACAGAATCTGCAGGTGAAAGTCCGGATATGGATAGGAGATAGTGATTAAAGGGGAGTTTAACGACCTATAGAAACAAAAAATCCCTGCATGAGCAAAGAATTAAAGTATGGTGCCCAATGCTAGACTTGAACTGGCACTTCTTTCTAAAACGGATTTTGAATCCCCAAAACACGGTTATCTCTATTAGTTATCTCATTGTTTAAGTTAAACTTGTTTCTTTTGGTTGTCTTGGATTTAGGCAGGTTTACGTCAAAAAATAAAGCTATTTAATGGTCTCAACGATCAATAATAGATTGGGACTTTATACACACTTTAACGACGGTATCATATTAGAGTTGGCATCTTCACCCGATTGCTCGCTTCACGGAATAAGTGGGTTTGATGAGTTTATAAGAATAGCACACTACTCTAAAGAAATTAAAACTCATTTAACAGCATATAAAAGCTTACATTTGAACAGTCTAATTCTTTTTTGGAGTACAAAGGCTTAGAGAAATATCACCATTTTTCTGTTGAGATTAGTTCATTTATTTATGCCGCTTCTTCCAATAACGGACAAAATAAAGTTTCTTTTCCAATAAAATTTTTTGAACCATATTGCTCTCTTTTAGTCACAACGTTTGCGCAACTATTGGGTTTATTTTACGTTGCTCCAATGGTTAACTAGGTTTTGGAAGACTTCAGGCTTAAGAAATGTGCAGCCATAATCTATACTGTCATCCTTTAACTATTAAATCGTTCTTACTGTGACAGTGTTTGTATCAGCTGTTCTGCAAAACGTGCCGCAGCCGTAGGTAATGTACGACTTTTTTTCTGAATAAGGTACATACTGCCGGCTGCCATATCGGCCTTTGATATCGGCAGCGCAATTAGCCCTAAATCTTCCATAATTTGTGGTAATCCAATTTCGATTTGAAAAGTGATGCAACCCTCGTTGAGCACATAATTACGAAGAAACTCAAAGCTGTCCGATTCCACCGTGGGTTGCATATTGAGCATGGTTCTATTGGCTTTAAAATCCAAAATATGACGTACGCCATACTCACTTGTGGGAAGTGCTAATGGATAAGCCGTACATTCACTTAATTTAACTTCGCTTTTTTCAGCTAATGGATGGCCACTTGGCATAATGGCGTACAGCTGTTGCTCTTTACATATAAGAATCTGCAGTTCGTTCATGTGCACCGGTTCAAATACCATGGCTAAATCGACACTATTGTCTAATAGTGTCGATTCTGCTGCCTGCCTATCCCTTACATAAAGACTAAAAGTTACCGCGGGGTGTTGGTGACGAAAACGTGCGATTTGTTGTGGAAAAAAAGACGTAAGCAGTGCTTGACTACATGCGATATTGACATGCCCTCGCCTTATTCCGCTAAGATCTGATATTTGACTTTTAACTCTTTCAAGATCAGCAAGTTGTCTTTGGACGTGATGTAAGAATAACTCTCCTGCAGCAGACAGGCGTACACCACTGGCCTGACGCTCAAATAGTTTTTCACCTAGTTGATCTTCCATCGTAAGAATACGTCGGTTAAGTGCTGTTGAAGTGATCGAGAGTTTGTCGGCAGCCTTACGAATTGAACCTGCCTTAGCGACTGCCTGAAAATACTGAAAATCTATAAGTTGCTTCATTTATATCCTTCCATTAATCAATATTTGGATAATTGATATATTACCCATGCCCATGTCCATGTGATGCAAAATATGCACCACATAAATGCAAAACAAGCAGTATACAGCATCACCTTTAATTGGTTAACTATTGGCATTGTTTAATCCAGGACAGTCATTATGTTAACTAACCTTCCCTTTACCATCGATGCTTTGCACAAGGTTTATCGTCAAGGGGTCAGTGCTGATCAGGTGATCCGTGAATCACTAACCCGTCTTTCGAATATCGCAGATGAAGGTATTTATCTGTATGTTGCCAGTGATTCGCAATTGTCGAAGGCTGTCGCAGAGCTTGGTCCCTTCGATCTTGCGCTAAAGCCGTTATGGGGAATTCCCTTTGCCATCAAAGATAATATTGATGCACTAGATATGCCTACGACTGCCGCCTGCAAGGAGTTTAGTTATATTGCTAAACAAGATGCTTATGTCGTTTCTTTATTGAAACAAGCAGGGGCAATCGTCATTGGTAAAACCAATTTAGATCAATTTGCAACCGGCTTAGTGGGCTTAAGAACACCTTATCCCGCGCCCAAAAATGCAATTGACGCAAAACTAGTACCCGGTGGTTCTAGTTCGGGGTCAGCGGTGGCAGTAGCACATGGGCAAGTCTGCTTTTCTCTTGGAACTGATACTGCGGGTTCAGGGCGCATACCTGCGGCGCTCAATAATATTGTGGGTCTCAAACCCACACTGGGCAGTATCTCTAGCCGAGGAGTGATTCCCGCCTGTCGTTCAATCGACACTGTATCAATATTGGCGCTCACGGTTAAAGATGCCGCACAAGTGTACGCTTGCTGTCGACGCTACGATAAACAAGATCCCTTTTCTAAACCCTATTACGGCCCTGCCAAGCAGAATATACCCGTTAATTTTACTGTTGCAATCCCCGATTCAGAAAGTCTGATATTGGATGAACCCGCTCAAAAGGAAGCTTATGAGCAAGCCCTTAATTACTGGCTAAAAAAAGGCGCTAAGCTGATTGAAATTGACTTTAAACCCTTCTATGAAGTCTCTAAATTATTATATGAAGGCCCCTGGGTTGCAGAAAGACTCGCGGCATTAGCCTCTTTTATGGCAAAGCATCCCAGCGCGCTATATCCGGTAACTAGTCAGATTATTGAATCTGCGCATAAGTTCTCAGCAAGTGATGCATTTAATGCCCACTATCGCCTGCAGGCACTTTCCCGGCAAATAGCGTCAATACTAACCAAGATCGACGTCATCTGTGTTCCATCAATGCCGGGTCTAGTTTACAAAAGTGACATCGAGGCCGACCCTATAGGCCCAAATAGTCGTCTCGGCACTTACACTAACTTTGTTAATTTACTCGATTTATGTGCTATCGCGATACCAGGGAAAACTCGTAGCGATGATTATCCATCGAGCATTACGCTTATTGCACAAAGTGGTTGTGATGCATTTATTCATGCGCTGGCGGCTGATTATCATGCAAATCAAGGTAACTATTTAGGTGCAACAGGTCATAAAATCCCCGTTCTTGATCGTCTCGCAACTACCACTAATATAACCCAGATGATAAGTCACCATGAAATAGCGATTGCGGTAGTAGGGGCGCATATGACGAACCTTCCTCTTAATAACCAACTAACCGATAAAGGAGGTCGTTTTCTGATCTCCGCTCAAACAGACTCACAATATCGTTTATACCAACTCGGTAATCGTCCCGGACTTATCAGAGATGACCATGGGCAGGCGATTGACCTGGAAATCTGGGCCTTACCCAAAAACACGCTTGGTGATTTGATTGCTCAAATCCCCTCACCCCTCAGCATTGGTTCGATTATGCTGTCAGATCAGCAACAAGTAAAAGGTTTTTTATGTGAGCCTTATGGGCTTAAAGATAGCCGTGACATTACTCATTTCGGCGGATGGCGAGCATTTTGCCAAGCGGAAAGTCTTTAGTCACACATTTTTCTACATTTTTCTATCTATGGAGCGATTATGCTAAATAATCTAAAAAGTAAAATAAAATTACCAACCAAAGCCGGCTTGTACGCTTTGCTGGCTGTCTCCGTATCAGGTGTTTTATCATCTGGTGCACATGCGGTTTCACGAGAAAATACCCTGGTCGTTGTCTCGGGAGCAAGTATTAACAGCTTAGATATTCACCGTGCAGGCACTAATCGCGCAAGTTATCAGGTGGCGGTCAATATGTATGACCGTCTGGTGACGTTCAATATCAAAGATAGTGGCAATGGTAGCCTCAAATACGACTCAGAAATGATTAAACCTGAACTTGCTAAGAGTTGGGAGCTTGTAGACGATGGTATGAGTTATTTATTCCATTTACGTGAAGATGCTATTTTCTGGGATGGGTCACCGGTCACTGCAAGTGACGTCAAATGGTCCTTCGACCGTGCCGTCAGTCTTGGTGGTTTTCCAACGGTACAAATGAAAGCGGGAGGCCTTATATCACCAGAGCAATTTGAAGCAGTGGACGCACACACCTTTAAAATAAAAATGCAAAAAGCCAGTAAGCTGACCTTGCCGGATCTGGCAGTGCCAATTCCCATTGTTATTAATGCTGATATCGCTAAAAAGCATGTCACTAAAGATGACCCATGGGCAACGGAGTACCTGCACAAAACCCCAGCAGGAGGTGGTGCCTATATGCTTGAGCGCTGGACACCAGGTCAACAACTGGTCTACAAGCGTTTCGACAACTGGAAAAGTGGCTCTTTACCTGAAATGGAGCGGGTGATTGTGCGTGAAGTTCCCAGTGCAGCAACCCGCCGTGCTTTAATTGAGCGTGGCGATGCTGACGTAGCACTTAGCCTTTCAGCAAAAGATGTAAAAGAGCTTAAAAGTAATAACAATCTTAAGGTTGCTAGCTCTACCATAGATAATACTTTGCATGCGTTAGGGATGAATATGAAATTTGAACCCTTTAAGCATATCAAGGTTCGACAAGCCATTGCTTATGCTATTCCCTATCAACAAATTTTTGATGTGGCAGCCTACGGGATAGGTAAGCCTATGTGGGGACGTGATAGTCAACATGCCACCTCAGCGGTCTGGCCTCAACCCTTCCCATATCACACTGATTTAGCTAAAGCCAAAGCTTTGCTTGCAGAAGCGGGTTACGCTGATGGTTTCAGTGTCCCGATTTCAATCAACCTGGGCTTTGCTCAGTGGACAGAACCAACAGCACTACTTATTCAAGAAAATCTAAAGGCAATCGGTATTGATGCACCTGTTAATAAGATCCCGGGTGCTAGCTGGCGTACGAAAGCTTTAGTTGAAAAGGGCTTAGAGTTACACCTGAAGAACTTTGGCGGTTGGCTTAACTATCCCGATTATTACTTCTATTGGGCGTATATTAAAGGTCATCTATTTAACTCTATGAACTATGATAATACCGAAATTAAGACCCTAGTGGACAGTACACTAAACATGCCAATCGATGACAAGCAATATACTAAAAACGTTTTACGAATGATCGATATAGCAACCGATGAAGTTCCGATGATTCCTTTATGGCAGCCATCACTTGATGTTGTTATGCAAAAAAATGTAAGTGGCTATGTGAATTGGTTTCACCGCCAGTTGGATATTCGTACCTTTAGCAAGGAGTAAGTAATCCGATGTTGTATGACAAAGCTACTTTAATTTTAAAACGTTTATTGTTAGCGATCCCGACGCTATTGGGGGTGCTAGTCATCTCCTTTAGCCTTACTCGCGCACTTCCTGGTGATCCGGCAGTCTATTTTGCTGGTGCTATGGCTGATGAGGCTTCTATACAGCAAGTGCGTGAACAACTCGGTCTTGATCGTACTTTAGCGTATCAATTCATTGCCTACTGTAAAAACCTGGCTCAAGGAGAGCTAGGTCAGAGCCTAAGCACCGGCCAAAGTGTCAGCAGCGAAATAAGTACCCGTTTACCTGCTTCTCTGGAGTTAACCCTATTTGCCTTGTTTATTGCTTTGATAACTTCAATTCCATTAGGGATACTGTCAGCACTTAAGCCAAATACATGGATTGATCACCTTTGTCGAATATTAGTAACCGCAGGGGCCTCAACACCGATTTTCTTTAGTGGGCTATTTTTGATGTTTGTATTCTATTATTTGTTAGGTTGGGCGCCCTCACCCATCGGGCGGCTAGATTTTATTTATTTAGCCCCCACACATGTCACCGGGTTCTTTACTATTGATGCGCTTTTAGAAGCAGATTTTGAAACTTTTTACGCAGCACTCTCACAATTGATTTTACCGGCAATCACGTTAGCTTTGTGTGCTTTGGCACCTATTGCACGAATGACTCGTTCGTCAATGATAACTGCACTTGGCAGTGAATACGTTAAGGCCGCTAAAGCTAATGGTATCAAGTCCTCGGTACGCATTTATGTGTATGCGCTACAAAATGCATCTTTGCCATTATTGACTGTAATAGGTTTAGTTTTTGGTTTCCTGCTTGGTGGTAATGTATTAGTTGAAAAAGTTTACTCATGGCCAGGGGTTGGAACATTTGCAATTGATGCATTAGTAGCCTCAGATTATGCGGCAATTCAAGGATTTGTCCTTATTATGGCAGTGTTGTTTGTCACTCTTAATCTTATTATTGACATTCTTTACACACTCTTTGATCCAAGGATGGGACGTAATGAATAGCGTGACAATAGCTCAAGAAAACTTGATACAACGCCTGTGGTATTTAGCACGTAAAAATCCACTTTCTTTACTTTCATTAGCACTTTTTGGTATGTATGTTTTTGTCGCATTAACCGCTAATTACTGGGTGCCCTTTGAGCCCCTTAAGAGTAATACAGCGATTGCTCTAGAGGCGCCAAATTTAATTCATTTATTTGGTACGGATCATCTTGGCAGAGATGTATTTTCGCGAGTAATGGTGGCAACGCGCCTTGATCTTGGCATTGCAGTCTATGCCGTTTCTATCAGTTTTGTAATAGGGACCACACTTGGCAGTATTGCCGCCTATTTTGGTGGCTGGTATGAACGAATTATTGGCCGGGTAGCTGATATTGTACTGGCATTTCCGCTCTTTGTTCTAGCTATGGGAATAGTGGCGGTGATGGGAAATTCACTGATAAACGTCATTTATGCAACAGCTATCATTAACATTCCATTTTATATCCGTATCGCCCGGGCTGAAGTCAGTATCCAACGTGATCGGCAATATGTTCAAGCCGCATTATTGTCGGGTAATAGCCATATGCGTACATTACTTTATCATATTTTCCCTAACTGTTTACCAAATTTAGTGGTACAGATATCGACCAACATGGGCTGGGCAATTCTAAATGCGGCGGGTTTGTCATTTATTGGTTTAGGTGTACGCCCTCCCGCAGCAGAGTGGGGAATTTTAGTCGCAGAGGGAGCCGATTACATCATTTCAGGTCAATGGTGGTTGGTACTTTTCCCTGGTTTGACTCTTATGCTAGCAGTGTTTAGTTTTAACCTGCTTGGTGACACTTTACGTGATCTGGTTGACCCGCAGAAAAGGAGCTAATAATGCATAAGCATAAAAAGAATAACAATGACAATGACAAAGGTGTGTTACTCAGTATCAGCAATCTTTCTATCGATTTTGAAACAAGTAAGGGCACTGTTAGGGCCGTTGAAGATGTCAGTTTTACCTTATCTAAGGGGGAAATATTAGCACTGGTTGGAGAAAGCGGCAGCGGTAAATCGGTTACAGCTTACAGTATACTTAACCTGCTGGATCAAAATGGTCGTTTAGCTGCGGGAGAGATAATCTATCATGGTATGTCTTTACACAATGCAGATAGCCAACTGCTTAGTGAGGTTCGTGGTAGAGAAATAGCCATGATTTTCCAAAATCCAATGTCAACATTAAATCCTATCCGTAAAGTGGGCGAACATTTGCGCGATATGCTGCGCGCACATGGCTACCCATCTTGGTCAACAATAAATGCTGAAATAAAAAAATTGCTGCATCAGGTGGAGATTTTAGATGTTGAGCGAGTGAAAAATGCTTATCCCTTTGAGCTGAGTGGTGGCATGTGCCAACGGGTAATGATAGCACTGGCATTAGTGTGTCGCTCAAGAGTATTAATTGCCGATGAGCCAACCACTGGCCTTGATGTAACAACTCAAAAATCTATAATGAATCTTATTCATAACCTTGTAAAAGAGGAGGGACTCGCCGTTATTTTAATCACTCATGATCTTAGTCTTGCCGCACAGTACTGCGATAAGTTTGTTGTGATGGAAAAAGGCCGAGTAGTAGAACAGAATAGCCGAGATAAATTTTTTAGTGAATCCAAACATCCGTATACTCAAAAATTATTATTGGCTACACCATCAAGAAGTGCTTCGGTAGCCGGTCTGACGGCTCAATCCCCCTCCTATCTTAAACTACCAGAGCCTGTCATTCCTGAACAGCCTCTGCTTGAAGTACAAGGACTGCGTAAAATATATGGCCAAAATAATAAATCTTGGTTGCCCTATCAATCATCGACTAGTGAATTTGTGGCCGTTGTAGGCAGTAACTTTACTATTTTCCCTGGAGAATGTGTTGGTTTAGTCGGCGGCTCCGGGTGTGGCAAGTCTACTACCACCCGAATGTTGAGTCGTTTAGAAGATCCCTCTGCTGGGCGTATAGTCTTTGATGGTATTGATATTACTCAGGTATCCAGCCATGACTTTATAAAACACCCTCTGCGTAAAGAAATACAAATGGTTTTTCAAGACCCGACAGGATCGTTAAACCCACGCCATTCAGTACTCGACTTAATTGCTGAGCCACTATTACGACTTGGCCCAAAAATGAAAAGGACAGAGGTTAACAGTAAAGTACATAGTTTGGCCGAACAGGTTGGTTTACCCTTAACGCTTATTGATCGTTTGCCACACCAATTAAGTGGCGGACAAAAGGCCAGAGTAGGTATTGCACGGGCGATCGCACTAGAACCTAAACTATTAATTTTAGATGAGCCAACCTCCGCATTAGATGTTTCCGTACAGGCCACGGTATTACAATTACTGGAACACTTTCGGCGCAAGCTTGGTTTAAGTTACTTATTTGTAAGCCATGATTTACACGTCGTTAAAATGCTCAGTCAGCGAATATTGGTAATGAAAGAGGGTGAAATAATAGAGCAAGGCGATACTGAAACAGTGATGAATAGTTCAGTACATCCTTATACTAAAGCTTTGATGGACGCTATACCGATAGAAACTGAACAACAGATGATAAATAAGCAAGAGTGCGCTTGATGTAGAAATATCGAGACACTATTTTTGTGACTTAATCTGAGTTTGAGTTAATAAAGGCTTTTACTTAAAAAATTAATAATAACCCCGCCATAAATGCATGACGGGGTTTTACAGCTAAGCGGCTAAAAAGATAATAAGTTTAATTTTAGACCGCTAATACATTGAGCTAGTACCGGTTAAAACCCTGTTATTTCAAATAACTTGTTGTTGTAGAAAAATAATTTTATTGTTGGACAATCCATTCAAAGACCCGGTTTTTTCAAGTAAGCTTACCAGCATTTCAACATGATAAGCCCTGCTATCATACAATGCGACAACCAATTGATCTCCAGATGATAGATAATGCTGCTCGCCATAATCACTGTAACGAGTTGCCCCGATCGAGACTAAAATTTCCTCTGGATAATCAGCTTGTGAGAGTAGATCTTGTATATTATGCAGCGCGTTCTTATCCTGTTGCTGCCGGATTTGTTTTAATAACCATTGCAGCAATGCTTGATAAAAATAAGTATATTCTGTTATGGCAGTATCCTGCCCACATAATTGCCATTGTCCATTAGATTGATGAAATCCGCACAGTCGAAAATGATCAAGATCACCACCCTCGACAAACTTATCAATCGGAATGTCATGTTCAGCAATACCTTTAGTCGCTATGCCCCAGTTTTTTTTCTCAGCTAATTTTCCTACACTGGCATTTCGATAGGTGGCATCATTCATGACTGTCATCGCAATAGCAGTAAGCTGTCTAATATCACCCTCTTCACCATAAACAACAGCGAGTTTAAGCGCTAACTCAGCCTCCATTTGCACCTTAGCGCCCGGCACTTTTGGTAAGTGGATTTGAGCCGTTGAGTAGGGCATACAAGTGAGATAAGCAGATTTTGCATTGGCTACAAAAAAGGGAAATAAGGCTTGTGGTTTTAGCGCGTCATTGATTGCACTTAACCCCTTTATCTCGCCTGTTTGCTGTAAATGACCTGCCGAGTTTCCGGCAATACCCAGCCCCAATAAAGGGCTTATTAGGTTGTTAGCATCCGTCATAGAATCACTTTTTTTCTGCTTAAATTTAACATCAAGTGCCTTTATTATTTTATTAATAAAAGCGCATTAATAAATTAGTTCGTGTATTCGGCAGCCATTTTATTGATCATGCCAATTAAACAATCCAGCGCAACACCAACATCGTCTTCTAGCACCTGTTCCCTGGGATGATGACTAATGCCTTTTTCACAGCGTACAAACAACATACCAATATTAGTGATTTGAGTCATCACCATGGCATCATGGCCTGCGCCGCTGGCAAGATAAGATGCCGCCTGCCCGGTTTTTTTTTCAACGACGTCGCCCCACAGTGTCTGTAATTTTTCAGCGCAGGGAACCGCCTGCGCCTGATACAATTGCTGACTTTGCATTTGTAAATTACGACGCAGAGCAATCACCTCCAACTGCTTAAGCAATACAACGCTGCAGGACTCTAATGTCACCTGTGTTAGACTACGAATGTCCAGTGTAAACTGCACCTCACCGGGGATAACATTGACGGCACCAGGACTAACTTCGCATTTGCCAACCGTCGCAACGACATCATGCTGCTGCGCAAAAAGCTCAATGGCAAGGATCATTTCCGCTGCGCCACAGAGTGCGTCCTGGCGCATATCAAGGGGTACAGTCCCCGCATGCCCCGCCATTCCACTTAGGGTAAATTGATAACGTTTTGCGCCCGCAATACCGGTCACAACGCCAACGGCTAAATTCCGTTCTTCCAATACAGGGCCCTGCTCAATATGCACTTCTAAATAAGCTAAGGTGTCCTGTCGCTTGCGTGCATCACTGCCCGCCAGATTAGTGGGCAGACCAAAATTAACTAACGCTTCTGCCATAGTCACATTTTGCTTGTCTTTAACATTTAACCATTCAGGTTGAAAACAACCTGCCACACTGCTTGAGCCAATCAAGGTTGTATTAAAACGCGTACCCTCTTCATCGGCAAAAGCCACTACATCAACATGAAAGGGTAATTCCACTTCCACCAAAGCAGACAAAGCTTCAATACCCAGTAATACCCCTAAATTGCCGTCATACTTTCCCGCATTGGCAACCGTATCACTGTGAGAACCAATAATTAAGGTCGCTAACGTTGGGTTAGCAGAGACTTTACGCCCCCATTGATTGCCTACGCTGTCCTGCCAGGTTTCAAGTCCCGCCTGCTGCATCCATGACCCTAATTGCTGGTGCGCCTGCGCATGTTCAGGGGTCAGATAAGCACGTGTTAAGCCGCCTTGCATTGAGCTGAATACAGCAAGCTGATCAGATTGTTGCATAATCTTTCTGGCGCCATCTTCTATTATCATAGCGTCTCCTTTTCTTTATTTACCATTGTGCATTTAATCGCGGTAGTGCGCTATGGCAGCTAATACCGCCTGGCCTGAATTAATCTTTACTTTATATTTTAATAAAATAGACTCCAACGCCACCAAAGTCGTTAAAACACAATCCTGACGGGCGTTATAACCCATAGTGCCAATACGCCAAACCTTGCCATGCAAGGGGCCAAAAGAGGTGCCAATTTCAATACCAAAACGCTGCAGGAGTTGCTGACGCACTTTATCGCCATCAACACCCTGTGGAATATACACACCAACCACGTTATTCATTTTATATTGTTGATTACCAAATAAGGTTAAACCCATTGCCTGCAGGCCTGATGCCATCGCATCACCCGCTTGTTTATGACGCGCAATCACTTTATCTGCCCCTTCTTCAAGAAAAAGACGCGCACATTCACGCGCTGCATATAACATACTGGTTGATTCAGTATGATGGTTCAAACGCTCAGAGCCCCAGTAATCCATGATCATGGCCA
>JBLHWW010000008.1:0-43086 GCA_047629075.1 Psychromonas sp.
TGTCTGTACTTTTTTTGTCGGCACTCTACTTAACCTTTTAGCTGATACAAGGAATAGCCACCATGGGCTCTACAAGTTCTAACGCAATTAAAATTAACAATCTCCATCATGAATATGTTGCCGGAAAGCCGGTTCTTAAAGGCATTAATATTGATATCAATGAATCTGGCATTGTAGCAATCATCGGTCCTTCTGGGACAGGTAAAAGCACACTTCTGAAATGCATTAATCGGTTAAATGATCCTAGTGATGGTGAAATACTCTTTGATGGTGAAGATTTGACCAAACTTAAAGGTCAAGCCTTGCGTAAAATACGCAGACATATTGGCATGGTTTTTCAGGAATATAATCTAGTTGAGCGACTTACTGTTTTAGAAAATGTATTAAGTGGTCGTTTAGGGTATATGAGCTCATGGGATGCATGGCGAAGAAACTATAAACAAGAAGATTTGAAACAAGCATTTGAACTGTTGGATTTAGTTGGCTTGACTGAATTTGCCAGCCAAAGAGCGGATGGTTTATCCGGTGGGCAACGACAAAGGGTCGGTATTGCAAGAGCGGTTATGCAGGGGCCGTATCTATTATTGGCTGATGAACCGACTTCATCACTGGATCCAAAAACTGCTGTTGAGATTATGGAACTAATGGAAACATTTGCGCAACGCAATGATATCCCGGTTTTGCTTAATATCCATGATGTTAATCTGGCCAAGCGTTATGCGAAACGAATCATAGGTATGGCCAATGGTAAAGTTCACTACGATGGCCCGCCTGAAGATATTAGCGAAGCAGACCTTAAAGTTATTTACGGGGGTGAATCATGGATGGAATAACGAATAAAAAATTAAATCCGTTTAAACCTTCACTAGTAAATCGCCTTCTGTGGGTAGTCATTATTGCTTATATATTTTACAGTGTTAGCTCTTTAGGGTTAAGCATTGATCGTATTTTACTTGGTTTTGGTGAGAGTGAACGTTTACTCTCAAGGATGTTTCCGCCAAACTTTTCTCGCGTAAGTTTGTTAGTCAGTGGTGTCGCTGAAAGCTTGCAAATTGCGATTATTTCTAGTTTTTTTGGGATTATTATTTCATTGTTTATAGGCCTGCTAGCTGCACGTAATATGATGCCGATCATTATAACTGCGCCGATCCGTGCTTTTATTGCTTTATGTCGTTCATTTCATCCAGTAATTATTGCGATTATTTTTGTTAAAGCGGTTGGTTTTGGAGCACTTGCAGGAATATTAACTTTGATAGTTGCATCGATTGGTTTTATTGCCAAGTTATTTGCTGAAGCGATTGAAGAAATATCTTTCAACCCCGTTGAAGCAATCAAGGCAACTGGAGCCAGTTTTTTTAGCGTGATTATTTATGCGGTCATGCCACAGGTGTTTACTCGCTTTATTGGGTTTGCCAGTTATCAATTAGATTCAAACTTAAGAAATTCGACTATGGTTGGCATTGTTGGTGCCGGTGGGTTAGGCGGGACTCTCTTCTCTGCATTTCAACGATTTGATTACGATTTTGTCGCTGCAATTCTACTCACCATTATCGCCATTATTCTGGTTGGCGAAATGCTCTCAAATATAGTTAGAAGGATTTTCTAATGACAACTTCAAGTATCGATTTAGAGTGGAAAAGGTTTACTTTAAAGGAAAGGCTATCTCGGTTTAGTGTCTACCTTATTATTGTGCTGTCATTGCTCTGGTCTTGGCAAAGTGTCGAAGTGATTTATGAGTTTTTATACGATGCGCCCGAGCAATTGCTGGACATGTTTGAACGGATGACGCCACTGGATTACGCCTCCTATCCAACCACTATCCATGATGCCTTAATTGAAACCCTGCATATCGCGACATTAGGTACGCTTATAACGTTAATTTTTGCAGTGCCTTTAGCCTTATTAAATGCACCTAATATAACACCCAATAAGGCGCTTAATTGGATTGCACAATTCTTTTTAGTTTCGACGCGTTCTATTAACTCGTTGGTCTGGGCTTTGTTATTTATTGCATTATTTGGGCCAGGGGTGATTGCTGGAATCATGGCAATTGCTATTCGCAGTATTGGTTTTGTCGGTAAGTTATTATCGGAAGCATTAGCGGAAGTGAACATGGGGACAATTGAGGCGTTAACAGCAACGGGTGCACCTTGGGGCAGTATTTTAGTTAAAGGTTACTGGCCACAAGTGATGCCTGCTTTTTATTCGATTGTACTCTTTCGATGGGATATTAATGTTCGGGAGTCTGCTGTATTAGGACTGGTTGGTGCTGGTGGGATAGGTGTTGTTCTTAATGATGCGCAAAACTTGTTCCAATGGCCAAAAGTGGCGATGGTATTAGTGAGCATATTCGCTGTGGTTATTGTTGCTGAAATTGTTGCAATTCAGATCCGTAAACGATTGATATAGTCTGAGATTAAAATAACTTAACAAATTTATTACCAGCTGGGCTTGCTCAGCTAGTTTTTTGTTTTGGCTGCTGCTATTTATTTTTTATTGTCTCAAGGAACTAACTCGGCATCATATTTTTGTCTGTAATGTGCTAATAATCATATTAATTAGAAACACTATATGCTCTAATGTGAGCGGAAACGAACATTATTATGAGTTATCGAACATTTAAAGCAAGGATTCCGAAATGAGCCTCAATAGAACAAACAATATTAAGCAACTGGCTGAAGATGAGCTAGATGTACTTATTTTAGGTGGTGGTATCAATGGTGCTGTTGCTGCTGCATCTTTGGCTGCTAAAGGCGCTAAAGTTGGCCTTATTGATAAGGGTGATTTTGCAGGAGCAACAAGCTCTAATTCATCGAATCTTGCATGGGGTGGTATCAAATATCTGGAGAGCCATGAATATTTATTGGTTAATAAGCTTTGTAAAAGCCGTAACAACCTTATGAGACATTACCCGTCATCGGTTACTGAGGTTCGTTTCTTAACAACGATTCAAAAAGGTTTTCGTTTTCCCGTTTGGTTTGTGTTTATGGGGACTTTGACTTATTGGTTATTTGGTCGATTATTTACGATGGCACCTAAGTATCTTACTCGAAGTGCTATCAAGAAATTAGAGCCGGCCATTAAGACTGAAGGCGCACAAGCTGGTTTTGAATATTCAGATGCATTCTTAAAAGATAATGACTCTCGTTTTGTTTTTAATTTTATAACGGCTGCTGCAAAAAAATCGGCGGCTGTTGCTAACTATGTAGAATCGGTAGATGCCGTTCGTGAAAATGGACTATGGGTAATACAAGCGAAAGATACTACTAATAATAAAACATTCACTATTAAAGCGAAAACACTGATCAATGCCTGTGGTCCTTTGGTTGACCAAGTTAATAAAGGTACTAAGCAGAAGACATCACATCATCATTTGTTTTCTAAGGGTGTTCATTTAACTGTTGATCGTATTTCAAAAGAACACCGTGTATTGGCATTCTTTGCCAGTGATGGACGTTTATTCTTTGTCTTACCAATGGGAACTAAAACCTGTATAGGCACTACAGATAATCAAGTTGAGAGCCATCAAACATCGGTTACTGACGAAGATCGTCAATTCATTCTTGATAATGCCAATGCCTTATTAGAATTAGATAAGCCGCTAACCAAAGCTGATATTATTGCAGAACGGTGTGGTGTACGGCCATTAGCGATTGAAGCTGAAGAGGGGGTTGCTGATTGGGTTGCCTTATCACGTAAACATGCAATAGATGTTAATAAAGCTGATAAACACGTTAGTATTTTCGGTGGTAAGCTGACGGATTGTATTAACGTAGGTGAAGAAATTGCAGAGATAGTTAAAGGTTTATCTATCCCATTGCCAAAATCTGAATCAATCTGGTACGGCGAACCGGCTGACTCAGTTAAAGAAAAATTTATGAGCGCGATTGCAGAGTTCAATATTGATAAATTGACTCCCAAAGGCGCTATTGAGCCTTTGTCTAGCCGTTTTTGGCGCCGTTATGGTGAAGATGCTTTCATTCTATTGGAAGCGATTAAGCAGAACCCTGAAAAAGCAAGTCTAGCACTTGAACATACAGAGTTTACTTGGGCAGAAATCGATTGGGTAGCCGACCATGAAATGATTGTTAACCTCGATGATTTATTACGTAGACGTTCAAAAGCAACCTTAGTTATTCGTAAAGAATATTTAGATAATGCCAAAGGCCTGGAAGCCGTCAGTGAACGTATTTTTGGTGAAAATGCAGCACAGAAAGTCGCCGATTTTCGCAGTACTGCGAACTTCAATCGAGTATAAACTTAATAGCCGCTTGCTCAGCTTGTGTACAATTTAACTCTCAATTGATTAGGGGAGTAGTTTTAACGCTACATCCCTAATGTTCGTTTATCTTTCGTTGCGAACATCATGAATAAATTCACGTTATTTCATAACTGGCTAAATAACAGCTATCTAATTTATGCTAGAATGACCCATTAGAAAGTTTATTACTTACCTCCCACAGAGTTAAAAAACAGGCGCTTATTTAATTGAAATAAGCGGAAAATCTTCGGGAAGATCTGTTTGGTTAGTGTAGATTTGATCAAATTTCGATAACGAAGCTACTTTCACCGAAGCTGAACTTGTCCATTTACTGGCATCGGCCACTAACCAAGTTTGTCGTGAGTTTTTTAAAATACATTGTGATAGTTCTGCTTCAGGTGTTTCATGCTCCATTGCTGAATGACTGCTGGTGATAGCTGCACAGCCTAATATTCCGATATCAGCTTCAAAGTCATTAAAAAATTTTAATACGCTATTACCAACAACATCTTGTTGTTGAGATCTAAATAATCCTCCTGCAATATAAACTTCAATATCAGGATTGCTTTCTAAAATTCTAACCACTTGTAGATTATTAGTAATAACGCGATTTTTGGTTTTTAAATAATATGCAATCCTGGTTACTGTGGTGCCTATTCCCATCATAATAGTGGCACCATCGGGAATAGAATGTGCTACTTTTTTGGCTAATTGATCTTTGATATTAAATTGCAGATCGCTACGAAATTGATAACTGTTATTAGTTAATTGAGCAGGTAATCCTACACCACCATGAACGCGACGTGCATAACCTACTTTACAAAGTTGATTAACATCTCTACGAATAGTTTGCGTGGTGACTTGAAAGTAATCAGCCATAATATCTATTTGAATATCTTCATTTTGCCTTAAACGTTTTAGAATATTTTGTTGTCTAGCATTAATTTTTATCATATTTGAGCAAACAGATCTGGTTTATCGGTAATAATCATATCGACGCCCCAAGCTTTAAATTTACTGGCTTGTTGCAAATCATTAAGTGTCCAAATGACTAACTTAAATCCAGATTGTATTATTTCTTTTGCCATTTCTTGATTCAATATTTTGTAATCAAGGTGCACGCTATATAGATTAACTGCCTTTAATTTTTCTAAGATCGGCAGTGGGTTATGTTCTGTAATATAACCTAAGCGAATGTCTGGGATTACTTGATGGCAATGTTCCAGGGCTGATTCTGAAAAACTAGATATGATCAATTTTTCATTTGGGAAATTGATTTTTGCTAATACTTCTGCGACCTTTTCTACTAGAGGTTGGACTTGATAAGGATGATGAATTTTAATTTCAAGATTCATATTCAAATCATTTTCCATAAAAAACGCTAACGTTTGCTTAAGTGTGAGAATTTTTTCTCCAGAAAATTCCTTAGAAAACCAACTACCAGCATCTAAAGCTTGTAATTGTTCGAGGCTTAAATCAGCGACTCGGCTAGTACCATTGGTGCAGCGATCTACGGTTTCATCATGAAATATGATGGGCGTATTATCTGCACTCAACTGTGTATCGAGCTCTATCCATTTAACCCCAGCCTGAAGCGCTTTTTTGAAACCTGCTAATGTATTTTCTGGTGCGAGTGAGGCCGCACCACGATGACCTGCGATCATAAATTCACCTTTTATGTTCATTTGAACGTTAATAATTTTAATGGAAAGATTTAAAATAATATTAACAGCAATGTATTATAAAAAAGATAAAATACCTAATATTAGTATGCTATGTCATCAAAGCTTAATAATTAAGTGTTAATTATATGTGCTGGTCTACATTATTGTAACCTAGACATTGCACAATATGTGTTTTTATATAATTCTTTAAATGTTCATATGAAAATGTTGTGCAAGTAAAATTATAAAACTCAAAAAATAGTTTTTTTATTTTAATAAACGAATAAACTATTAAATTTAACTTACAAATAAAGGTATTATTTATGATAAAGGTAATAGGGACCGTAATAACAGCCGTTGCATTGCTTGTTGGTTGTGGCGAAAAACCGGCTGAACAAACGCAAACTGCTAAAGAAGTAGTCAAGCCTATTGATATCAACATGAGTTTAGTTTTTACTCAAAACGAGCTGTTAACTCAAGAATTAATTAAAGCGACTGACAAAATTCGTCAACGTACTGACGGTGGTGTCAATATCAAAGTATATCCTGGTGGCCAACTGCCAGTATATAAAGATAACCTCGAGCAAGTTGTAAACGGTGCTGATTGGATTGCTGTTGAAGACTTAAGTTATCTTGGTGATTATGTTCCTGATTTTGCTGCGTTAGCAGGCCCTATGCTATATAACTCTTACGATGAATACCTGGCAATGATGGATACTAAACTGGTTGCTGATTTAACAGAAGAAGTTGAAAAGAAAGGTATTAAAGTACTTAATGCCGATTATATGTTTGGTTTCCGTCATATGATCACTAATAAAGAAATTAAAAATGCTGCCGATATGGCAGGTATGCGAATTCGTGTTCCTGGTAGCCAGCTATTTATCAGCACATTAGCTTCAATGGGCGCCGCACCTGCATCATTACCTTTCCCTGAAACCTACGCAGGCGTACAGCAAGGTGTAGTTGATGGTCTTGAAGGTTCAATTTTGACTATGTATTCAACTAAGATGTATGAAGTTGCTAAAAACATGTCGTTAACTAAACATTTTTTAGGCACTGTTGGCCTTTATATTTCCCCTACTGTATGGAATAAATTTACGCCTGAACAGCAACAAATTATTAATGAAGAATTAGCTGCTGGTGCAATCTCAAATACCAAAGAGTTAGTTAAATTAGATTCTGAATACACTCAAAAACTAAAAGAGTTAGGTGTGAAATTTAACGAAGTAGATAGTGCTGAATTCAGCAAGCTAACGGCTGATGTTTATAATCAGTTCCCCGCTTGGAGTGGTGATATTCGTAGCCGAATTGGCGCTGAACTTGAAACAATTCGTGCGGCAAAGTAAAAGATGTTAAACATTTTACAAATATGCTGTTTTATTTTTTTAGCAATATAGCAGCATATTTTTTTAGGTTGAAAATTCCATTAATCTCATCGGTCACGTTTTAAAATCAATATTGCATAATATTTGATAAAGGTCAGCCATTATCATTTTTTTATTGGTAACGAGTACATCAATTAGTTAATAAGTAGGAGAAGTCATGGGCTTCTTAGTTAAGAATTTTGAAGAAATATTAGCATCCATTGCTATATCGATCACTATTTTAATAGTGATTATTAATGTCATTCTGCGCTATGGATTTGGTTTTGTTGTGCCATGGAGTGAAGAATTAGCGGTTATTTGTTTTATTTGGTCCGTCTATTTTGGGATCAGTTCATGCTACAAACATAAGTTACATATGGGCGTTGATGTGGTTATTGCATTATTGCCTGAAAAAGCAAAAGTGCCATTTAACCTAGTAATTTTACTTTTCTTGCTGGCAATAAATTTGGTTTTAACTTATCTAAGTTACGATTACATGATGTTGTCTAACAAAGTAACACCCGTGATGGGGATGTCTTATTTCACCATTAACGGCGTTTTGTTTCTTTGCTTTTTCCTGATGTCTATTCATACCTTGAATTTCATTCGAAGTGATTTAAAGCAGCTGCGCAGCAATTAGCTAAATACTATACAGGTGACACCGTGGAAATATATCTTCCAATTATTATTTTATTCGTTTTATTTTTGCTAAATGTACCGATTGCATTTTCTTTAATATCTTCTTCGTTGGTTTATTTTTTATTTATTAATACTTCAATTCCAGTGACTTTAGTGATGCAGCGCTTTATTTCATCGGCCTCATCATTCCCTTTATTAGCGATACCTTTCTTTATTATGGTTGGCTCGGTGATGAACTATTCTGGGATAAGTCGCAGTTTACTGTCTCTTGCAGATTCATTAATTGGCCATAAAACCGGTGGACTTGCACATGTAAATGTTGCATTAAGTACTTTAATGGGCGGAATTTCAGGTTCAGCTAATGCTGATGCTGCAATGCAATCTAAAATCCTTGCTCCTGAAATGACCAAAAGAGGTTATGATTTACCTTTTACCGCTGCAATTACAGCGGCATCATCAAGTATTAGCCCAGTCATTCCACCGGGTATTAACCTTATTATTTATGCATTATTAGCCAATGTATCGGTACATGAAATGTTCATTGCAGGTTATGTACCTGCTTTTATGATGGCGTTGTCTTTAATGATAACCATCGCGATCATTGCTAAACGTCGAAACTATGCGCCTTCAAGATCTGAAGCTGCACCGGCAAAAGAACGTCTGTATTATTTAGGCAAAGCGGTGCCCGCATTATTAATTCCGTTTGGTATTATTTTAGGGATGCGTTTTGGCCTGTTTACACCAACAGAAGCCGGTGCTATCGCCGTTTTATTATGTTCTATTATTGGTTTATTTATCTATCGTGAATTAAAGATTCATCACTTTCCTGCTATTTTTAAAGAAACCATTCAGGGCACTAGCAGCGTTATGTTTATTATTATTGGTGCGATGATTTTTGGCTATTACATGACCTTGGAGCAAATACCACAAAATGTAGCATCAGCATTAATATTGGTAACAGATAATAAGCTAGTGCTATTAATGCTTATCAACGTATTGTTATTAATTGTGGGTATGTTTATCGAAGGTGGGGCTGCGATGATTATATTAACGCCGCTGCTATTGCCTGCGATACTTAACCTCGGAGTGAACCCGGTTCATTTTGGTATTATTATTATCGTTAATATTATGATTGGCGGAGTAACCCCTCCATTTGGTTCAATGATGTTTACCGTTTGCTCGATACTTAAAGTGAAATTGATCGATTTTGTGCGTGAAGTACTGCCTTTATTATTTTCACTACTGGTGGTGTTAATGATTTTAACTTATTCGGAAGGTTTAGTGATGTTCTTACCTAACTTACTATGATGCTAAGGAAAAAAATGAAGCAATTAAAAAACACCTTAAGCAATGATTGGAAAGATGTGCAATGGGTCTTAACAGATGTTGACGACACCTTAACTTGGCAGGGGAAGTTACCACCTGAAACGTTAATAGCACTGGCAAATTTACAACAAGCAGGTTTGAAAGTTGTTGCTGTAACGGGTGCTTGCGCAGGTTGGTGTGATCATATTGCACAACTTTGGCCCGTTGATGCTGTCATTGGCGAAAATGGCGCATTTATTATGGAGAAGCAAGACGGATATTTAACATTGAAGTCCGATAGTTCAATGTCAATCATTGCGCAAAACCAAGCGAAATTAAAAGGTCAAGTAATTGAAGTTTTAGCTGATTACCCTGATCTTAATTTAACCCTAGATCAATCTTATCGTCTTTGTGAAGTCGCTATTGATATCGGCCAGAATCGCGCGCCTGTAGCAGCTGATATTATTGCGGAAATCGTCTCTAAACTTAACAACTTAGGTGCTAATGCAACGGCAAGCTCAATTCATATTAATAGCTGGTATGGCGAACACTCTAAACAAGTAACATCATTGAACTTTCTGCAGGAAAAAGGTTTATCTAAGGCTGAAATAGTCTCACAAGCTTGTTATGTAGGGGATTCGGTGAATGATCAATTTATGTTTGCTACGCTACCGAAAAGTGTTGGTGTTGCGAATATTAAACATTATTGGGATAAACTACTGCATCACCCTAAATTTGTAATGACCGAGCCCGGTGGGTATGGCTTTGCCCAGTTTACTAAACAGTTATTAGCTATTAAAGTAGAAGGAAACATCAACTAATAACTGTATTGTCAACTTATCGAGCTGAGCCGAGTATATTCGGGCAAAGGTACCTTAACCTAAAATCCTCCTTTTACTGGACAGGTGTAGTCTTGAGGCTATTTCAGGCGATCTATTTTCACGACTCTCATCGGATAGGCACCAGCTATTACACGCAGTCCGAGGAATGATATTTTTAAAATGTGATTGCCTGATATTGCTCAGCATACTCGGCTAATATTCGAAACAATTCAAATTGGATGCAATATCGCTTGTCAATGAGCAAGGTTACAATAATGCTGAAGCGTCCAGAAATCTAGGTATTAGCCCAAGTTTACTGGGTAAATGGATTAGAAAATCTGAAAAAGATGATGTGCTCGTCTTTAGAGGCAATGGTAAGTTAACGCCTGAGCAATCAGAAATCCGTCAACTCAAAGAAGAAAACTGAAAACTTAAAATGGAGCGTGAAATCTTAAAAAAAGCGACGGTCTTCTTTGCAAAATAAACGAAATAAAGTATTCGTTTATTTCTGAGCAGAAGAAGACCTGGCCAGTGAGGATCATCTGCCCGTTAATAGGTGTGGAAAGTCGCAATTATTATAGTTACTTAAAACGTACTGAGATAATAAAGTTCGCATCAGATCATAGTGATCTGATGCGAAATGATACAAAACATATCAGAGGCCAGCGATCACACTTATGGCAGCCGTAGAATACAGGAAAAATTAACTGCATTGAGCTTTCCGGTTGGTCGTTGGAAAACAGCACGATTAATGAAAGAAGCCGGTGTTTGGGTTCGTTATAAGAATAAATATAAAGTGACAACAAACAGCGAACATAAAAAACTATTTTTAAAAGTGAGCTTAAGCAAAACTTCAAATATGATCATTTAAATCGAGCTTATGTTGGCGATATCACTTATGTTTGAACGACTGAAGGCTGGTTATATCTTGCTGTTGTTATTGATCTATATTCTAGAAAAGTAGTTGGGTGGAGCATATCATCACGAATGAAGGCAAGTCTTGTATGTGATGCCTTAAGCAGGAAAGAGTGCCTTGGAACAATTACGCTACCCGTTATGAGGCACAACAAGATATATTGAATTACATAACCATGTGGTACAACAGCAATCGTCTTCATTCTTACTTGGGCTATCGTTGCCCGAACGCTTTGAAATAATCAACGGATATTTGAAAAAAATAGCTTAACTAGGGTGAGTTAAATTAGTTGACCACGTCACAGTTCGGTTTAATGATATCCATCATGATAGGTTGTTAATTAAAGAATCTAAAACAGGTAAGCTTGCCAATATTCAACTTAATCAAAAAGCGTTAACCACTATCAAGCTGATACAAACCGAGCATCCCAGTCATGTTTATTTTTTTCAATTTTATCGTAACCAGCAAGCTACCAACAAAGCACCGAAACCACTTACTAGACGCGCTGTATCTGAAGCCTTCTCAATGATAGGTAAAGAAGTAGATGTGACGTTAGGTACTCACTCAATGCCTAAAACTCGTGGTTATCATCTGTATCAAAACACAGAAGATATTGCCCGTGTAATGAAAATGCTTCGATACTCATCTGAAGGTGTAACACTCCGGTGTATAGGTAACACCCAAGATGATGTAGATAAAGATTTTGTGGACTTCGAAATTTAGTCGCGCTGTTTACTATTCAGCAGCCTAAATAAATCAGCTACCCAATTTATGTTAATGGGTAGTTGCCAAGCTAGGCGTGATAGGACTTAAACCAAAAAAACCTTATTGACGTTCTTTTTTTGTGTTATCCGTGATAAAAGGCAGTTGATTGTAGTTCTCTGTGTTGAAGTGTTATGCCTTATACGACAAAGTCCCTTGGTGTTCACAAGCTTTGAATGGACTGATCTAAGCCATATTTGGACAGGAATGCCTTAGAGCTTTAACTTCAATATTGAGCGTTCGAATTAGAAATAATATTGTAAATTTCAAAAAAATCAGCTCTAAAATACAACAAGCTCCTACTCTTACTTCAGCAACCTGGGACACTTTTTTATTATCCAATTTAGACATAATTGCTTCAAATAGATAAACAAGAGCATTTATAGTGCCCGTCACCACTAAATTTACCGTCAGGTCTATCCTGAAAAATCACAAAAATAAGGTCATGATTACTTGGTTAATGGTCGTATTGGAAAACATACTAATGGTACTGCTGCCTCTTTCCGTTGGGTTTGCTATCGACAGCCTATTGAATGGCGAATTAACGGATCTCTATTTTCTGCCTGCTCTGCTGACATTACTTGTTGTCGTGTCAGTGGTTTGGCGTTTCTATGATACCCGTGTTTATGGTGCTATTCGTGTGGAAGTGGGCGAAGCCGTTGATAACCAAATGCGCCATCACCCGATGTCGACCATAAACTTGTCCACCCGCAATGCCCAACTTGACATGTCCAGAGAGCTGGTCGATTTCCTTGAAAACGATATTCCGTCATTGCTGACAGCCCTTATACAGCTGATTGCTTCTGTCATCATTCTCGCTATTTTCCATATAAAGCTCGGGATCAGCGCGGTAATGGCCGGAATAGTGATACTAATAGTGTATGCCCGATTCCATGGATATTTTATCCGGCTTAACAGTTCGCTAAACAACCGAATGGAAGATCAGGTTACAGCCTTGTCTCGTATACCTTTTTACGCTGCACGTTGCCACCTTGAGCGCATTAAACGTTGGGAAATTATGATTTCCGATGCTGAAGCTATCTTGTACGGCTTAATTCTTTTAGTACTGTTCGGCTTCGTCATCATCAATCTCTGGTTGTCGACTCTGATTCATGATCCTACTGCGGGACAAATCTTCTCTATCGTGACCTATTCATTGGAGTTTGTAGAAGCCGCGGTCTTACTGCTTATTACACTGCAAACCTTGTCTCGCTTAACTGAGATCAGCCAGCGCCTCAGTAAGAGATCATCCACTCCCTCTACCGAGTTACAACAGGAGATCAATCAATGAAAATGAACAAAACACTTCCGATTGTATTGGGGCTCAGTTTAATGCTAGGCGCAGTTGCTCTGGTCGTTATATTGGAACCAGAACCTGTTCAGCCGATCACGAAAGAACGGGTTAGGCAGCCTGTTTCAGTAACTCAGGCAGTGCCACAAGCGTATCGACCAACTATTACTTTATTGGGTACGACACACGCTCGTTGGCAGATTGAAATCAAAGCGCAAAGCAATGCAAAGTTACTGTGGTTAGCTGAGCAGATCGAACCTGGAACACTAGTAAAGAAAGGCGACGTACTGGCTAAACTCGATACCACACACCTTAAGGCAGAACTTGCTCAAGCCTATGGATCTCTGAAACAAGCTGAACTTAACTTTCAACGAGAACAGCATGAACAAACGGTCGCACTTAAAATGCTCTCTCACAATAAAAGCTCTGCCTATGCCCGCCGTGAACCGCAGATTGCATTCGCTAAAGCCGAACTTCTGCAGGCCAGAGAAGCCTACGTCAGTGCGAATAAATATTTGGAAGATGCCACTGTCACTGCACCATTTGATGCCGTGATTCTACGTCGTGATGTTAGTCCTGGCCAACAGGTAGGATCCGGTGAAACATTGCTTAAATTAGCAGCCAGCGACAGCCTAGATGTGTATTTGCCCATACCTGAACTTCAATGGTCGGCAATCACGGCTGTACTGGAAAAACTACAAGTTCAGGTCACTGATAGACAGGGACAGAACTGGCCAGCTTCAGTGCGTTATGTCGCCCCGCAGGTAGACACCTCCAGCCGCCAAAGGCAAGTTGTGCTGGTCGTTAATCAGCCTTACCAACAAACACTTAGATTACTGCCTAACCAACAAGTCGAGGTTGAGATCACTTTGGCTGTACGTGATTCAGTAACTGAGATTCCCCTCAGCACCCTGACTAGAGACGGTCAGGTCTGGACGATTGATGAAAGCGATAAACTGCGTAAAGAAAGCGTCATCTTAATAGAAGAAAACCGCCATCATGCTTATGTCGTGTTTAAAGACAACCCGCAACAAGAAAGGCAGGTGGTCACCTATCCCTTGCTATCTATGCTGCCGGGAACGAAAGTTGCCTTAGAAATGGCGACAAGCACGCTGGCAAGTAAGGAAAATATCCGATGAACTGGCTAACAAAATGGTTTATCAATAACCCGGTTGGTGCCAACTTATTGATGTTCGCCATTATCGCCAGTGGTGTACTGGCGTTTGGACAACTTCGTGTCGAATCCTTTCCACAGATCGCACCATCCAGTCTGGTGATTAATGTGGCTTATCCCGGAGGTAGTGCAAAGCAGATCGATGAGAATGTGACTCAGCGTATTGAAGAATCGATCAGTGGTATTGCTGGCATTAAACAGATTACCAGCCAATCCACTGCTGGACTGGCAACTGTCCGAGTCAGAAAAACTACCGATGCCAAGCTAGATAAGCTACTTGATGACGTGAGAAATCAGGTCAATGCCATCAGTGGTTTTCCAGTTCAGGCAGAAGCCCCTCAGGTAACTCGTGACGAATTTACCAACCTTGCAGCGTTTGTGATCGTATCTGCGCCAAGGTCTGATAGCCAGTTACAGCCGATCGCGAGACAAGTTGAGCTAGCTTTGAAGAAGCATCCTCAAGTTTCTAAAGTGTCTAACTGGGGTAGCCGTGCACCTTTGCTGATAATTGAACCTGATATCGACAAATTGCGTAATGTAGGCCTAAATCTGGAAGAGCTGGCCAATAAAATTGAACAATCGTCGTTAGAAATGAGAACAGGTGAACTAAAAAGTGCTAAAGGGCGTATGGTCGTGCGCGGTGATGGTTACGCTGATGATTTACAAAAGCTGCACGCATTAGAAATACTTTCAACTCCAACGGGAAGTATTCGCCTAGGTGAATTAGCGAATCTGACCAGAGATTATGAAGACAGCGGCGCGATTGTTCGTAACAACGGCAAAAATGCTATTGCACTGTTAGTTAGCACTCGTCAAACAGATAATTTAATGCATGTCAGTGAAGCGATACAAGAGACGCTAGACACTGAGCGTGCACGCCTGCCAGACGATGTAACTCTGTCAACTATGGCCGATATGGCTCCCTATATCGAAGAGCAGTTGTTTCGTTTGGGTGACAACGCGTGGCAGGGGCTACTAATTGTCGTTATTCTGTTGGGGTTGTTCCTCGAACTTAAACTTGCTTTCTGTGTCGCGATCGGGATTCCTGTTGCACTGTTCGGTACACTGAGCGCGATGAACATCATGAATTACAGTATTAATGATATTACTTTGTTCGGTTTTATTCTGGTGTTAGGAATTTTGGTCGATGATGCGGTAGTTGTCGGCGAAGCCATTCATTCTGAGCGGCAAAAGAGTTCCAATACTAGGGAAGCAGCGTGGAAAGGCGTACATTCCGTTTCGGTTGCGACTGTATTTGGCGTACTCACAACTATCGCAGCCTTCTCGCCAATGCTATGGATCAACAATGACTTTGCCAAGCTGCTTGCAGGCTTCTCTGCTGTGGTTATTTTTGCACTCTTTTTCTCTTTGATTGAAAGTAAGTTTATTCTGCCTTCCCACTTAGCTGAAATGAAGATCAGTAACAAAAAATCAGGCCTAATTGCACGCATTCAGGCTATCGCTCAAGGTGGGTTAAATAAAATAAACCAAAACTTATATAGCCCGATCCTGAGAGCATCCTTGCGCAATAAGTTTGCGTCTTTACTCGTTTTTAGTGCATTTATCGTTCTTGCATACGGAATGTGGTCAACAGGTACGATCCGAAGCGTTATTTTCCCTGAAATACCGGGGAGATACATTACAGCTAAATTGACATTAGAAGATGGCGCACCACTATCTTTGCAAGCTAGGGCACTGGATAAACTAGAGCTGAGCGCATTGCAACTGAATAATTCTTTACACCACGATTATCAGTTGGCAGAAAAGCCACTGGTGAATTTACTGGCCTGGTCAGACGGTTATGGCGATATTGAAGTGACGGCAGAGTTGACTAATGAGGCACTTTCCAGATTACCAGGTAATCAGCTCACGAATGAATGGCGAAAGTTAACAGGGCAAATAGAGGGCGCATACGCGGTAACATTCACCTCGGCAGATGCACCCGCTGGCGGTACTTTTATCAGCGTTTCAGCATCGGACCGCGAGTTAGCAAAACAAGTTGCAACTGTATTGGCTAAGCGATTAGCAGAGCAGCAGGGGGTTGCGGATGTGTTCGATAATGGCAAAGGTGGACAAGAGCAAATCCGTATTACTCTTGACGCTTATGGTCGTCAGCTCGGGCTGACACAGGAAAAAATTGCGCGACTGGCTGGCGAAGCGTTTGGTCAAAGAGAAATTCATCGATTGCTTGAACAGGGGCAAGAGACCAAAGTGATCGTCCGATACCCTCAGAGCGAACGGACAACACAAGTGCAGCTGCTGAAAACCCCGATCATGCTGCCAAACGGAAAAACCGTCTCATTGGGAGATATTGCTACGTTGAGCACTAAGCGAGAGCCTGAGATCCTGTATCGACACAATCGTGAACAAGTGGTTAACGTATACTGGAATCAAAATCGTAATATCCAGTCTCCTGAGGAAACTATGCAGCAGCTGGCTCCGGCTATAAATTCTTTGCTACAGCGCTATCCCGGCGTAAGCATTAAAGCCGGTGGTGAGTTTGAAGAAGTTGGAGAAGTACAACAAGGGTTTAAGTCCGCGATGCTACTCACTGTCGTGCTGATTTACATTCTTCTTGCTGTGCCGCTGAAATCTTACTGGCAACCGTTCATTATTATGGCTGTTATCCCATTTGGTTTTGCAGGCGCAATTTTCGGTCACTATCTGATGGATTTGCCGATCAGTATATTGTCCATGTTTGGAATGATGGCGATGACAGGTATCGTTATTAACGACTCTCTGCTATTGATCACGCGTTTTAACTCTGAATATCGCGCAGATATACCACTTCATCAGGCGTTAATCGCTGCAGGAACTAGCCGAATGAAGGCCATATTCCTCACTACCATTACTACAGTATGTGGCCTGCTCCCACTGCTAAGTGAAACAGCCGAGCAGGCTCAATACCTTAAGCCTGCAGCCGTGTCTTTGGTATTTGGTGAGCTGTTTGCTACAACCGTTACACTGATTTTGATTCCGGTACTTTTGGGCTGTTTCAACAGGAAAAAATCACTAGATGAGTTAGCACCAGGCACCATCGCGCAAGAGGCTGTGTCATGATTATCAGCCTGCAGGTTGCTTTTACAACCACTAATCGTTAGGGTAGAAGTTACGAACATATTCTGACTTATGCTATGACTGATTCTGCCGATATACCTTATGCTCTTGTTCCTGAGGTGGCGTTGCTTGCGTCTCTTCCAGAGCACCATAGAAAACGTTTTGAAACCGCTCTGTTTTTAATGCATGACACATTGGCTGAAAGTCTGTCCTGGGAACAAGTTGCCGAGCAATGTGCCATTTCCTCATACCATTTTCATCGTCAGTTTACCCTGCTGTTCAATGAAACACCGGGACAATATTTAAGCCGAGTTCGTCTGCAATATGCTGTTAATCTGCTGTTTATGGATGACAGTAAAAACATCACTGAAATCGCTCATTTGTGTGGCTATTCTTCCTCACAGGCTATGGCAAAGGCGCTCAAGCGAGAACTTGGAATGACAGCGAAAAACATTCGCGATCTTATTTCTTCAGGGACCCCTGAAGAAACCTTTCAGCTTCTGGATAAACTCGCTCATCCGGGTAAAGACTATTCATTAGAAAAGCAGTTGGCACAGTCTCTGCCATGTGAGTTGGTCTGGTACCCAGCTCGGGGAATCAAAGTACAGCACATGCCAGATTTTGACTGGGGTGTGCTTTTCGAAACTATCGGCGAAAAGAGCACGCAATTGTTGACTGCTACCCCGATTAAAGAGTTAAATCGGCCATGGAAAGACATGTCTTATACTGTTGGCAACTGGCAAATATCCAGTGAGCATTTTGACCACTATATCCCAGAGGGTTACTATCTATGCTGTGAAGTTTATCTGGTATCAGACGTTGCCTACGCCACTGTGATTGAAGCACTGTTTGAGCAGGCTGAAAAACTGGATTACCAAGTAGACCAAGATAGTTGTTTTATTGAGATGGTTCGTGACGTAGAACTGACTTTAACCGGAGGAGCTACCTTTGCTTTTCAAGTTCCAATTATCCTATGAATTTAAATGCTAAACCCGGTTTGGAAAGACGTGTTCCTATTAACGATGGCTCGATGGGGGCAAAGAGATTATTTTCCAATTTAAACCATGTTGAGTTGCCACCAAATTTATAAACACTTAAATTGATATTTTTGGCATTAGAAATATTTGGCCAAATTTAAAGTATCAGAAATGTTACGGGCAACTACTCTAACGTGAAAAGGGGCATAAGCGGCTTATAGCAATCCGCATAAATATCTAACCTATCTTAGTTGTTAAAATTAACGCTAGCTTCGTTGTTTTAAATCTCAATAGCCAGCTATTGCTGAATCAAACGTCTTGCTATCATTATTTTTCCTGCGCAATTTTAGACCATTTACTTATGCGGATTGGTATTAGATAAATCTAAATAACTTTGTTTATATTTAATATTATCAACTTAATTGTAGGGTGGCTAATAAGGCTATGATAATGTCTGAATGGATAAGTCATTCAGACATTTTTCGTCTAATATTTTAACAACGTGCCGCCGCTGACGCTAATGCATGCGCCTTTTCATTACCACCTATTCCAATGTGTGCTTTGACTTTTAGCACCTCTACAGACTTAGCTCTTCGCAGCACGTCTACCTGTTGCCATAGGTGAAGATAAGCTATTGGCTTTTTACCTGCTCTGCGCTAACCTTTAGCTTTTCAATTTTTAAGCGATTCGTTATAGCCTTGATGACATCCAGATCACGCTGAATTAACAACTATAATCAATTCAAACATTGAGCTAGTAAACAAATGAAAAAAAATTTGCTTTGAATGGAATACCAAGCAAGATATGAAATGGCTAATTGATTACTTCTCAGATGCGAAGAGACAGCCAAAATCAGACATATCAATACCAGACATTAAAGGGATGAGGGATGAAAAATCCCGAACGGAATTTTAGCTTTTTTTCAATAAACTTTTAGATGGTAATAACGATTATAAAAAACGGAGAACGAATGTAATATCAGCTTGGAGATCGAAATTAAAACAACTAAAAAACCACAAGCAGCTTAACAATGGGTGAGTATGAACAACTAATAAAAGTCAAAGATCGCAGAGGAACTAAATCGACAATTAAAGATACAATCTTGGATTTAATCAACAATGAGTATCAGATCCAAGATGATATGCTGATGTCACTCGAAGATAAAATCCGCAAAGAAATAACACGAGAAATGAAAAATGAAATCCGCGAAAAAGTAATAAAAGAAATGGCGAATAAAGAAAGTAAAACGTCATGACAAAGAAAAAACATCAAATTATCACACCTAAAAATAAACAACACCTAAGCATAGGACAGCTAAATACTGAAAATCTACTAATGGAAAAATTGATGCTTTAGCTAAAGATACTAACGCTAAATTTGAGAAGTTAACGTTATTGATTACAGAACTTAATCATCATAAGGGCCCCCTCAAAGAGCAACCTTTAACTGTTAATATTATTTCTAAGTCAGACGATGACTAATCGAGTAAATTAACATCAGCGATAGATATTAATAACTTAGTACCGGTTAAAAACGAATTAACACTACAAAAAATCTACATTATCGCCATGTAAATCAACTGAACTACAGTACAAAACTGTTAATATGAACAAAAATATTTCTGAGCCTTTTTTTGAAAATATGGATATGTCTCTATTTAATGGAAAAAAATAATTAATAAACTCATAGGTTGTACTTCAGAATAGCAGTTAAATTAATAAAAATATTGCTCAGGCTTGCAGCATTCTAGTGATCAAGCTTTATATTAGAAGCATAAGGGAGTTAGCTACGCACAACACATAATGGATTACATATATTAAGACGATAACTTAAAATCCAATCTTACTTACAACACTGAGATAAAATTATTTTAATAGAAATTTCAACCATTGGTAATCAAAATCACGATTTTAGTTAAATTAGCGACAATTATTAGACTATTGCAGAGAAAAGCTTACCAACTGCTTTAGCAACCAACTTTCAGACCAGCACATTTAGTACCCCACGATGTATTCCATGTGGCAGAAAGATAAAATAAAAGGTTAACATTTTAAATGACTAAAAGTTCAATTCAGTAGTTCACAGGAGCACTGAATGCAAGAAACAACTTCAAGATGCAAAGGGCATCATAACGAGCTATATAACAATATTGCGCTTTTTTTTTTGAAGATTTTACCTGTGAGTTATTGGCCATAGATTATTGCTTCGGCTGACCTTCATTCAATGTTATTATTTGTTTTATTTTTTAAACCTCGAATAATTGATTGGATTTTCAATGAAACATCAACAAGCGCTTTATTTACAGGAGATGGGAATAACCCGTTGGCAAGTCCGTAAACCTGATTTGTTCCCCCTCTATCTAAATTTATGCACTATTGATTTAAGTCATTATAAATTGCTGCTGGTGGCTTCGACAGCCGACTTTGCGCACCCTCTTATGGTCAGTATACTCGATGCCTTTAACTTGAAATTAAGTGAAGTATATTGCTGCTCAACGGATCAATTTGAAAACCTGCAAGGACAGTTACCCGAACTTATCTGGTCAACCCTAGGGGAAATTAATCAACCCCATGGGCATAAGTTATTAACTTCATTAACCCTTGAACAGCTGGCTGCTGACGCTAACGCAAAAAAGGCATTATGGAAACAGTTTTGTGCTTTTAATCAATAGGATTGAGCTTTGAGTGACGAGCTATGAGCTACTAGTAATGTGTAATGAATCACTCACTCGAAGCTCGAAGATGATGAGCTAGAAGTAACTAATATGAATAAGAAATCAATATGGAAACAATGATGTCTACACCTTTAATCAATAAAGAAGAATTACAAATAGTACCCATGGGACTGGCTGATATAGAGGATGTCTTTAACATTGAATCTCGTTGCCATAGCCATCCCTGGTCAAAAAAAATATTTTTGAGCAACTTTGGCAAACGATATTTTAGTCATTTGTTATTTGCTGACGAGCAAGTGATCGGTTATTTTGTTGCGAGCTCAGTGGCTGGAGAGGTCACTTTAATGAATATTGCGATTACGCCTGAGTTACAGGGACAGGGGTTGGGGGAGATTTTATTACAATTTCTAAAAGACTACTCACAAGCAAAGGATGAAGAGGAAGTCTGGTTAGAGGTACGTGCTTCTAACCTTTATGCATTAAAACTTTATCAAAAACTGGGTTTTGTTGAGCTCGATAGACGTAAAGATTATTACCCTTGTAAAAATGGCAGAGAAGATGCTGTTATTATGTGTTGCTACTTATCACTTTGAAGAACGAGAAATAAATTATGATTTCAAAAAATCAGCTAAGACTTATTCATGCACTTGAGCAAAAAAAACAGCGTAAAAAAAATGGTCTGTTTTTAGTGCAGGGTGAAAAAAATGTGGGTGAATTATTTAGTTCTGATTTTACGATAAAACAACTTTTTGCAACCAGTATTTTTATCAATAAAAATAGAGCTGCACTTGCGGAGTTTGGTTTGGTTAGCCTTACCATTGAAGCAACGGAAGAAGAGTTAAAAAAAGCGGGAACTTTAGTATCAAATAACAGTGTGCTTGCTGTAGCCGAGTGCAAAATAATGCCGCTTCCACAAATCCAAAAAGATGAATTGATCCTGGTATTAGATAAGGTTTCTGATCCCGGAAACTTTGGGACTATTATTCGTGTTGCCGACTGGTACGGCATTAAAAATATTATTTGCAGCCCGGACTGTGCTGATTTTTATAATCCTAAAGTCATCGCTGCCAGTATGGGATCATTTGCACGGGTACGGGTGAGCCATACGGATTTATCTGAATACCTAAGTCAACAATCAACGGCGATTTATGGGGCTTTTCTGGAAGGGGAAAATATCCATAAAGTAAAGTTAAATAAAAGTTCTTTTATTGTTATGGGCAGTGAATCGCACGGTATTTCGCCAGAGATTGCTAAATTTATTAGCAATAAAATTACCATTCCCAGTTTCGGAGAAGCGGAATCATTAAATGTCGCCATGGCAACGGGTATTATTTTAGATAATTTTAAACGGACCGTGGCAATGGAAAATTAATAAATTAATAGATTAATAAGTTAGGTGCTTTGTGCCTATTATTAATTTTTAATTTTCAATTCTACTCGACACTTTTTACACAGATATTTAACCCCTTTTAAAATCTTATTATGACGTCTTATGCTTAACTGGTGAGTGGTACAATCACACTGATAAGCAAACTGCTGACCCATGACGTCACTAATATCTAATGAATGTCTAGTATCTGCAGGACAGTTAAAGATGTTCTGCATTACAAATTGCCACTCTTTACCATGCGGGCGTACTTTCCCGTAATGTTGGTAAGTGACCAGATGAGCAACCTCGTGAGGCACTACCTGTGCAAAAAAATCAGCTGAATTTTTTTTAAACAAAGTAGGGTGGTATTTGATCAGATTAAGCTGCAAATGTGCGCTGCCGGCACTTTTTCCCCGCTGGTTAAAAAGGTATGCAGGACGTTTGAAAGCACGATCAAAAAAGCACTCGGCCAAAATGAAAAATTCTTCACTTCGGCTAATGAGTGCTTTTTTATGTGCATCGTTTATCACGCTTAATTTAACGAAGTGTTAAAATGCGGCCGCTTTTAATGCTTCGACTTTATCTAGCGCTTCCCACGGGAATTCATCACGACCAAAGTGTCCATAAGCCGCCGTTGATTCGTAAATAGGCTGAATAAGATCTAACATTTCGATCAGTCCATAAGGACGCAAGTCAAAATGCTCACGAATCAAGTGGATAATTAAATCTTTTTTTACTTTTTCAGTGCCGAAGGTTTCCACACTGATAGAGGTTGGCTCTGCAACACCGATAGCATAAGAAACTTGAATTTCACAACGATCAGCAAGACCCGCGGCAACGATATTTTTTGCTACATAACGGGCTGCATATGCCGCGCTACGGTCAACTTTTGACGGATCTTTACCGGAGAATGCACCACCACCATGGCGTGCTGAACCACCATAAGTATCAACAATAATTTTACGCCCGGTAAGGCCACAATCACCAACAGGTCCTCCAATGACAAAGCGGCCCGTTGGATTAATAAAGTATTTAGTACGCTCAGAAAGCCACTCAGCCGGTAATACCGGCTTGATTATCTCTTCCATTACCGCTTCAACCAAATCTGCCTGTTTGATATCTTCCGAATGTTGCGTAGAAAGTACGACCGCATCAATACCGATAATTTTTCCATGATCATAAGCAAAGGTCACCTGACTTTTAGCATCGGGGCGTAACCATGGAAGCGTCTTATTTTTACGTACTTTTGCCTGTCGTTTTACCAGATGGTGGGCATAAGTAATCGGTGCCGGCATGAAAACGTCTGTTTCATTAGTGGCGTAACCGAACATTAAACCCTGATCGCCAGCGCCCTGCTCTCGAGGATCGCTACGGTCAACACCTTGATTAATGTCTGGCGATTGTTTGCCTATCACATTTAAAATGGCGCAGGAGTCAGCGTCAAAGCCCATTTCTGAACTGGTGTAACCTATGTTGCGCACGGTATTACGGGTGATCTCTTCGATATCAACCCAGGCATCCGTGGTGATTTCACCACCAACCATCACCATGCCGGTTTTTACATAAGTCTCACAAGCAACACGTGCTTTTTTATCTTGTTTTAAAATTGCATCAAGTACCGCATCGGAAATTTGATCGGCTATTTTATCTGGATGACCTTCAGATACAGATTCTGAAGTAAATAAGTCACGTGACATGTGAGCTCCTAACTGGTTACAAGGTGAATAGTTTTAGATGTTTTTACATCTAGACGTCTATCTTACATTTATTTGCGATGGAAAACACTTTAATTATTTAAGCTATTCGCATGAAAAACGAAAAGGGATGCATTTTTTTTAAAAAAATAAGCGCTGTTTTTAAAAAAAAAACAAAAAACTGATATACTTTACCATGTTATTTTCATTGATTTCCCTTCCTGTCTGAGTTGTATTAAGTTATGCCATTTTTGTTATTTTTAAAGGCGTTTTTTAAAACGTCCATTGCGGCTGTGAATATTTTTCCCCGGAAACATCTTGTCGCTTTGATTCTATTATCCGTATTTCTGTTGGTTGTGTCCCTGGTTCCGGTGCCACCAAAAATCCCCAAAAAAATTTACCACTCATTAGAACTACCTGAGAGAGTTGTTGTCGAAGATAAGCATGCGGCTACGGACCCTTATGCTGTAATAAAAGACGAGTTGAAATGAGATGTGTTTTTTTATAAAAAAAACAAAAAACTTGCTATACTCCTCCGTTTTATTTTCATTACTCCCTTTCCCTGCCTGAGTTGTATTAAGTTATGCTATTTTTGTTACCTTTAAAGGCGTTTTTTAAAGCGTCAGTTACCCTTGTGAATAATCTTCCCCGAAAGCATTTTTTCGCTTTGATTCTATTATTTGTATTTCTGCTGGTTGTGTCCTTGCTCCCCATGCAGCCGAAACTCAAAAAAACAATTTACCGCTCACTAGAGCTTCCTAAGAGTGTGGTTGTTCAGGATGAGCATGCGGCTGCTGAACCTCTTGCTGCAATAAAAGATGAATATGCAAAAGTCTTTCCAGACTTTTCGGGAAATAAAGAAATAGAATTTGAGGTGAGCGAAGGTGACTCTCTAAGTAATATTTTTGAAAAAGAGAGCTTGTCGGCAGCGGCATTACAGCTTCTGTTAGAAGCCGATAAAGAGCATCTCCGCTTAGCCAACCTAATCCCGGGGCAAAGAATCAAGTTGTTGATTGGCCCTGACAACAACCTGCTTTCTTTAAAAGTATTTTTGGATCTTGCCAATACTCTAACCTTTACGCTGAAAGAGGATCAATATGATGCGCTTTTAGAAACCAAAGCAGGGAAATGGCGCACAAGTTTATATCAAGGTCATATCATAGGGAGCTTCTATAGGACAGCCAAATCTTCAGGTCTGACGGCGGGGCAGATTCAACAAGTATCAGTGGCTCTGCAGGATAAAATTAATTTTAACCGTCAGCTTTATGCCGGAGATACTTTCCGTGTATTAGTATCAAAACAATATATTGATGGACAATATAGTTCGGAAAGTGAAGTGCTGGCTATTTTGATTAAAAACAGGAATAAAATTTATACTGCTTTCCTGCATGAAGACGGACGTTATTACGATGAAAACAGACAAGGCTTAAGTAAAGCTTATCGACGCTTTCCGGTCAATGGAAGGCCTCGGATCAGCTCTCCTTTTAATCCAAGGCGACTGCATCCGATCACCAAAAGAATTAGTCCTCATAACGGCACTGATTTTGCTGTCTCAACGGGCACAAAAGTTTATTCAGTTGGTGATGGCGTTGTTTTACGGGCAGGTTATCACCCTGCCGCCGGTAACTACATTGTTATTCAAAATAGCCGGAAGTACACCACGCGTTTCTTACATTTAAGTAAAATTTTGGTCCGTAAGGGGCAGCGGGTAGAAAGGGGGACAGTGATAGGTAAGAGTGGTAATACTGGGCGTTCAACGGGGGCGCATCTGCATTATGAATTTCAAATAAACAACCGCCCGGTGGACGCCATGAAAGTGGAACTGCCTCTGTCAACCGCGGTCTCTAAAAAAGAGGAGTCTATTTTTGATAAAAGACGCGATCTTTATCTGCAGGAGATGAGCATTAACGACATCTAATACCAACGCCTAAATAGATCACTTAATGAGTAGAATTGGTATCGATACTAAATGCGGTATAGATGCTGAATGCTTTATCAGTGCAAGTCATGATAGTGCTATTATTATTTTTATGTTGGTGCTCTTAACTTGGGCAGTGTTGTTTTTCTACCCATTTCTAATTATCTGAGTAAGATGCACAGGCATGTTACTTTTTATGCCAGTGTATGGTGCAGGAAAACAACATTAAGCAGCTGATCTTCGCGTTCAAAACGATCCTCCATTAGTTGTCCTAAGTCAGAAAGATCGTTGTCAAAATCAAGTAGGGATTTTTCATTTGCTGATTCTGCATACTTATCGTTAAAATTCAAAGCCGCATCTGTGGTGGTGTTGATCCGTGAATATAACTTCTGGGCAATTTTTAAATTATTTTCCCCATCTAATTTGCATTGTGCAATTATCTGCTCGTAGATTTCGAAGTGTCCGGTTGAGGCATAATCAAGCAGAAGTTGGCAAAAATAAGTTATGTTTTGTTGTGCGGGTAAGCTGTGATTTGTCTCTTGGTAAGGAGGTAATCCTGCCAGTTTGCAATATGCAACCACAAGAGTCTGGCGCTCTTCGAGCCAACTATCAATAACTGAAAGTCTGCCACCCCATTCTTTCTTTGCGCGTTCTAATTTGGTTAGCATATCGTGCACCTCATGGTAAGTAGACTGAAACTGTCAAACAAAAATAGATAAAATTATACTTAGCGTCAACATGAATTTGAATTTGTAGATAATCTTACTGTATAACTGTGAAGTAATCCCTGTCCCCGGAACTAAAGTTCCGATAAATAAGGAAGCATGATGCAGCTGGAAAAAAATAATGTTAGCAAGCAAGAGAATGCTTGGTGGTTTATTATAGCGAAAGATAAAATTGTATTACAGCCGCAGGGAAATTTTATTCCTTACGGTAATCTTGATGATTTACCTTTTCCTGAACAATTAGCTGATAATGTAACACAAATAGCAGACTATGACGCAAGCCCTTGTTATCTAGTTAGATTGCAGGAGCAACTAGATGTTGGTCTGGGGGAATATTTGCCATTACGTTCTTTGCTGGGACGAATTGATGATGGCTTATTTGATTTGGCGGGTCGTGCCTTTCAAGTCGCCTTGTTTTATCAAACACATCAATATTGTGGCAAGTGCAGTAATAAAATGCACGCCATAAACTGGGAAACAGCAATGAAATGTTACCATTGCCAGCACCGCTGTTATCCGCGTATTTCACCTTGTGTTATTGTCGGTATTCGTAAAGGCAAAGAAATATTATTGGCAGTGCATCACCGCCATCTGCAACAGAATAACCCAGTGTTTACCGTTTTAGCCGGATTTGTAGAAGCCGGAGAAACACTGGAGATGTGTGTTGAACGTGAAGTCTATGAGGAATCAAGGATTCGGATCAAAAATATCGAATATGTCAGCAGTCAACCCTGGCCTTTCCCGCACTCTCTAATGATGGGTTTTTTTGCTGAATATGAATCAGGTGAGATCAAAATTGATAAAAATGAGCTTGTAGAAGCTGCCTGGTATCATGTTGATAATCTGCCTGTTTTGCCAAATAACGGTACTATTGCTCGAAAGTTGATTAACAAAATGGTCGAACAATGCAAAGTCGTAATATGACAGAGTAAAAAACATTTAAAAATGGTAGCATATTTGCGTATTTGCGTATTTTCATAGTTATATATACCCATGATACTTCAAGATGCAAAGTCAGCTAGGAAAATTGTGCTGAGATGCTAGGCATAAAACTGAAGTATCGTTATTCTATATAGCGATGTTATAACAACGAAGATTGGCACAATTTTCCTTGCCCTGCAGGGAGCAAAGTCGAAAACCAGCGCTGCGTTGCAGCAATCGAAAAGAGAATAACCATAACCTCATGTTGGGTCTTGCTCTGGTCTCCGATCTGGTGCCTGACAAAGCATTTTGAAGTCACATAGGTATAGTTATATAGTTGAATTATTAAATATTTAAAAAGACAGGATAGAGATAAGCATGACAGAATTAAAAAATGATCGTTATCTTCGCGCCTTATTAAAGCAAGACGTTGATAAAACACCGGTATGGATGATGCGTCAAGCGGGCAGATATTTGCCTGAATATAAAGAGGTACGCGCGCAAGCTGGAGATTTTATGTCTTTGTGCCGTAATGCAGATCTGGCCTGTGAAGTAACCTTACAACCTTTACGTAGATTTGACCTTGATGCCGCTATTCTATTTTCTGATATTCTCACTATTCCAGATGCAATGGGACTGGGTCTGTATTTTGCAGAAGGTGAAGGGCCGAAGCTGAAACGTCCGATAACATGTAAAAAAGACGTTGATAACTTAATTATGCCAGATCCCGAAGGTGAACTGCAATATGTGATGAATGCAGTACGTACTATACGTCGGGAGTTAAAAGGCGCCGTTCCATTGATTGGTTTCGCGGGTAGTCCATGGACATTAGCGACCTATATGGTTGAAGGGGGGAGTTCGAAGGCTTTCACCAAGATCAAAAAAATGGCTTTTTGCGAGCCGCAGCTATTGCATACTTTATTAGATAAACTTGCCGACTCCGTTATTGATTATTTAAATGCACAGATAGCCGCAGGCGCGCAATCGGTGATGGTCTTCGATACTTGGGGCGGCGTGTTATCTCCTCGAGATTACAAAGATTTTTCATTACAGTATATGACCAAAATCGTTGACGGATTACAGCGTACCTATGAAGGTAAAAAAATTCCGGTCACTCTGTTTACTAAAAATGGTGGACAGTGGTTAGAAGCGATTGCGGATACTGGGTGTGATGCGATTGGACTCGATTGGACTATTGATATGGCAAGCGCAAAAGCGCGTGTTGGAGATCGTGTTGTGCTGCAGGGCAATATGGATCCTTCCATGTTGTATGCCTCTCCAGAGCGAATCCGTGAAGAGGTTGCGACTATATTAGCGAGTTTTGGTAAAGGAGGCGGACATGTCTTTAATCTAGGCCACGGCATTCATTTAGATGTACCGCCTGAGAATGCTAAAGTATTTGTTGATGCAGTACATGAGCTTAGCCCACAATATCATCTTTAAGCACTGTGCTTCTTAGTGAAAAAACCATGCATCTGCATGGTTTTTTACTCTTTGAATGAACGAGAAGTAACTGGTGTTCATTTTTTGCAGGAAACTGCATGATTATTTTTTGTACGATCCAAGTGTAAAGGTTATATGATAAATAACCGTAGAAATGAAAATATGAAGTTATTTGCTGAAAATGAAGATCTCACTGTCCATCAGTTTATAGCATCAGATCTCAATGATTTCACTACGCTGGTGAGTAATGCCAAAAGCATGAAATATTGCCCAACGGGTAAATTAAATCACCAACAAGCAGAACCATTATTCACCAGTATCATCACTTAGGCACAGCGCTATAAATATTGCCTCAACACAATTTAAGATAAAAAAAACAACAAAGTCACTGGTTTGGTCGGCCTGCAGGAGTGTCGTTTGGAATACAATATTGGACGGCGTTTTGTGTGTCGCATGTTGCCGGAATATAACGACAATATCTATATCCGCTGTTTATTTTCCCTCTTTATTAAAGATCTTATGGTCAACCATCAGCTTTCAAAAATTAATGCTATCTTTGCCAAAAAAACCTACCAACATTAACCCTGATGGAGTATTTAAACTTTAAACCTATATCTACTCTCGTTTGTCGCTGTATTGATAGTTTTTTATATCAATATTCACTTGTGTCAATAAATTTATATTTTAAAGGCAGTATTAGGAAGCGATATTTTTATTTTTTATTCAATAAAACAGCTCAAATTGCCATCGTTTTCGGGTAGAATGCTCAGCTTACTGCTTTGTAAGTTAAAAAAACCAATGACTGGTTTTGCTTATTGATCAATTAACCGAGGGATTTATCAGACGATGGAAAATAGCCGACCAATTAAACGTGCGCTGCTAAGCGTTTCAGATAAAGCTGGAATTATTGAATTCGCCAAAGAGTTATCTTCAAGAGGCGTTGAAATCCTTTCTACTGGTGGTACTTGTAAATTACTTGCTGAGAATGGCATAAAAGTGACTGAAGTGTCTGACTATACTGGGTTTCCTGAAATGATGGATGGACGTGTTAAAACCTTACACCCTAAAATTCATGGTGGAATTCTTGCTCGTCGCGGTATTGATGAAGTCATTATGTCCGAAAATGATATTGCTCCTATTGATTTGGTAGTGGTAAATCTTTATCCATTTGCTGAAACCGTTGCCCGTCCGGATTGTTCTTTAGCAGATGCAATTGAAAACATCGATATCGGTGGTCCAACCATGGTGCGTGCCGCAGCTAAGAATCATAAAGATGTGACAATCGTTGTTAACGCTGGTGATTACCCCCGTATTCTTAAAGAGATGCAGGAAAATAACAACAGCTTAGCTTATAAAACCCGCTTTGATCTTGCTATCGCAGCTTATGAGCATACCGCGCAATATGACGGCATGATCGCTAATTATTTCGGTACTATGGTGCCAAGTTACGGTGAGAATAGCGAAGGTGATGTTGAATCTAAATTCCCTCGTACTTTTAACATGCAGTTTAAGAAAAAGCAGGATATGCGTTACGGTGAAAACAGCCACCAAAGTGCCGCTTTTTATGTGGAAGATGCTATTCAGGAAGCCTCTGTTTCTACAGCGACTCAGTTACAGGGTAAAGCCCTTTCTTACAATAATATTGCAGACACCGATGCGGCTCTTGAGTGTGTTAAAGAGTTCTCGGAGCCGGCTTGTGTAATAGTTAAACATTCTAATCCTTGTGGTGTTGCTGTTGCAGGAAATATTCTTGATGCCTATGAAGGTGCTTACAAAACAGACCCTACATCGGCTTTTGGTGGCATTATTGCCTTTAACCGTGAGCTCGATGCTAAAACCGCAGAAGCCATTGTTTCTCGCCAGTTTGTTGAGGTGATTATTGCACCTAAGGTTAGCCCTGAAGCTGTACAAGTTATCGCTGCCAAGAAAAATTTGCGTTTGTTAACATGTGGAGAATGGGCTAAAAAAACCACTGAGTTTGATATCAAACGTGTTAATGGTGGTTTATTAGTACAGGACAGAGATCAAGGTATGGTCGGTTTAGAAGACCTTAAAGTGGTTACTAAACGTCAACCGACGGAAGCTGAATTAAATGATCTGTTATTCAGCTGGAAAGTGGCTAAATTTGTGAAATCAAATGCGATTGTTTATGTTAAAAACAACGCGACTGTGGGTGTTGGCGCCGGGCAAATGAGTCGAGTTTACAGTGCCAGAGTAGCTGGTATCAAAGCGGCGGATGAAAATCTTGAAGTTGCAGGTTCAGTGATGTCATCGGATGCCTTTTTCCCTTTCCGGGATGGTATTGATGCAGCCGCTGAAGCCGGTATTAGTTGCGTAATCCAACCTGGTGGTTCAATGCGCGACAATGAAGTTATCGCAGCAGCCAACGAACATGGTATGGCAATGGTCTTTACAGGAATGCGTCACTTCCGCCATTAATCGGCTGATCTATTAGTCTGTGAATGCGATCTTTGTCTCAAAAGTGCTCAATAATTCTTCTGGAAAGAAGTATAACATCCCTAGGATGGCCCTTTAGGGCGTAGCACTGGATGTGCGCAGTACTTATTGTTATAAGCTGCGCACTTTTTCCTTGACCTCGAAGCAACAGACGTTGAGATAAATCCATTAAATCTATGGTTGAATTAAGAAGGTTAAGTTATGAATGTTTTAATTATTGGCAGTGGCGGCCGTGAGCATGCGCTTGCGTGGAAAGTCGCTCAAAATAAACAAGTTAAAAATATCTTTGTTGCCCCGGGCAATGCAGGAACGGCGTTAGAAGCAAAAGTGACTAATGTCGCCATTGATGTTGAAGATATTGACGGATTAGTCAAATTTTCTAAAGAAAACCATGTTGAGTTAACTATTGTCGGCCCAGAAGCACCATTGGTTATTGGTGTTGTTGATGCATTTAGCGATGCCGGCCTTGCCTGTTTTGGTCCAACTAAGGGCGCCGCCCAGCTGGAAGGCTCAAAAGCCTTCACTAAAGACTTTTTAGCGCGTCATAATATTCCGACCGCTTGGTACCAAAACTTCACTGAAATTGAGCCCGCTTTGGCTTATGTTCGTGAAAAAGGCGCACCTATTGTCATTAAAGCTGACGGTCTTGCGGCAGGTAAGGGCGTTATTGTTGCAATGACCCTTGCCGACGCGGAAGAGGCTATTCATGACATGTTAGCAGGCAATGCATTTGGCTCCGCCGGACACCGTGTTGTTATTGAAGAATTCTTAGACGGTGAAGAAGCTTCATTTATTGTGATGGTTGATGGTGAAAATGTTGTTCCTATGGCAACCAGTCAAGATCATAAACGTGTCGGTGATGGTGATACCGGGCCTAATACAGGTGGCATGGGTGCATACTCTCCCGCACCCGTAGTAACCCCTGAAATGCATCAGCGTATAATGGATTTAGTGATTAATCCTACGGTCGAAGGTATGGCGGCAGAAGGAAACACTTATACAGGTTTCTTATATGCGGGTCTAATGATCATGGCCGATGGAACGCCTAAAGTTATCGAATACAACTGTCGTTTTGGTGATCCTGAAACACAGCCGCTGTTGTTGCGTATGAAGTCTGATCTGGTGACCTTATGCCTGGCTGGTGTGAATGGCCAATTAGCTGGTATGACAGCTGAATTTGACCAAGGTGCGGCAATAGGTATTGTTTTGGCTGCTGGCGGTTACCCTAATGATTATAAGAAAGGATTAGTTATTGAAGGTTTACCATCACAGGAGACCGAAGGCCTTAAAGTTTTCCATGGCGGTACCAAAGAAGTTGATGGCCAAATTGTTAGCAATGGCGGACGCGTTTTGTGTGCTACGGCGTTAGGCAATACCGTGACCGAAGCACAGCAAAAAGCTTACGCACTGGCGAAGACAATCAGCTGGGACGGTATGTTTTATCGTCATGATATTGCTCATCGTGCGCTTGCCCGAGAGCAGAACAAAAAATAAGCTAGAAACTCGAAAACCCAAAGCCTTGAAGGCTGGAAAGCCATCAGCCATCAGCTGTCAACCCAAAGCTCGAAGCTCTAAAGCTGGATAGCTCGAAAGCCGATGTTTAATAACATCGGCTTTTTTTTGCAAATTGATTATTTGTTAACGGCTTCTTTAAGTGATTTTCCAGCAACAAAAGCAGGCACATTAGCCGCTTTGATTTGAATATCTGCACCAGTTTGCGGATTTCGACCTGTGCGGGCTGCTCGGTGGTTTACTTTAAAAGTACCAAATCCAATTAGCTGTACTGGCTCACCATCTTTTAGACTGTCTGTTACACTAGTCATCATTTGTTCTAAAGCTGCCTTAGCTTGAACTTTTGTTAGTTCTGCTTTCTCTGCAATATCAGTAATAAGTTGAGTTTTATTCATCTTAGTATTTCCATTTTTATAGGATGTTAGAATTAGCTTTAATGGCGATTCACCAGTCATTTGAAAATATCAATGAAGCTAATGTGTCAGAAAAATCATTATATTTTAACTTTCTGCCTAAAATTCAGTTGTTAATCGACTAACTGAATTTATATTTCCAAGTGATTTTAGTATGTTATCAACATATTGTCGATGTAAAGACCAGTTAGTTCTAAAAGTAGGATAAAGATCCATTTATTTTGCTCAATGTGTTAAAAATAACAAAATTAAGGTGAGTTTACTCATTGAGGGCGATACCTAAATTAGTCATTCCAATATCGAGAACAAACTGTTTAATGGATTTTATTAGCTCAGGGCTGCGCTGATTGTCTAATTTTTCAAGTAACATTTTTTGAAAAGCTAACTCAGACTGGATCAGTGGAAGTTCAACTAATGACAGCTCATCAACTTCAGTACCATTTTGTAATTCAATAAAACTTGCGATCGTTGCAAATGAGGTTTGGCTGGCATTGAAAGCTTCATCACTTGATTCTGTTAAAAAACTGTTAAAAGCACAACTTAAAATAACACAGTGATCCACAGCGGGGTAAACGCCATAAAAATCAAATTTACGCGCATCCGGAATAATCTCCTCAAAACGATCCTGTTGTATGGCAAAATTTATTTTTGCGCCTTTTACCGTCATCTTTTCCCAAAAAAGTTGGTTGAAAGTATCAATACTTTGCGCATGTTCGCTTTCAATTGCTTCAGAAAAAAGGTGAAAATGTAAAAGACTGTGTTGGGCCAGTGCCATGCAGAAAACACTTTGCTGCCATGACTGCAAATTTTTTAGCTGTTCATTAATGGGTAATAAGAGCATAGATTTCCCTGTTCTGTAGTGGATGATATTTTATTAGAGACATAAAAAAAGCGACTTATTAGTCGCTTTTTCGATTAAATAATAACTAAGGGATCAACCCATGCCATATTTTTTTAGTTTCTTGCGTAATGTACCACGATTAATACCTAGCATGGTTGCCGCACGCGTCTGGTTACCGCGAGTATACTGCATAATAATATCCAATAATGGCGCTTCAACTTCAGATAAAACAAGTTCATATAATTCAGTTGGATCTTGACCATTAAGTTGTGCTACATAACCCGACACTGCTTGACGTACCGAATCACGAAGTGGTCGTTGAGTTATTTGCCCTGTAGCAGGAATACTAGTTGTTGTTGTAAGTGCTTCTGACGAAATCTTTTGTTCAAACATGGCTATTAACTCTTTATTTATTTAAGTAAGTTTCTAATGTTTTTAATTGCTCATACGGGCAGTCAATTGCATTGAATTGTCGCTTAAAGTGACCCAACTGATCTTGCTCTTTTAAATACCATCCAACATGCTTTCTGGCAATTCTAGGTCCCATTACTTCCCCGTAAAAACCATGTAAAGCTTGTACATGACCAAGAAGGATATGGGCAATTTCCAATTTAGCAGGAGAGGAAAGTTGCTCTCCTGTTGTTAGATAGTGATTAATTTCATTGAATATCCAAGGAGCACCTTGTGCCCCTCGTCCAATCATAATGGCGTCAGCGCCAGTGTAATCAAGCACAAACTTTGCCTTTTCCACTGAGGTAATATCACCATTTGCAATCACAGGAATCGTCACATTTTGTTTAATTTTTTTTATGGTGTCGTATTCAGCAAATCCATTATAAAAACATTGCCTGGTACGACCGTGCACTGCAAGTGCCTGGATACCCGATTGTTCTGCTATTTGTGCGATTTCAAGACCGTTTCTACTGTCGGGATCCCAGCCAGTGCGAATTTTTAAAGTGACAGGCACATCAACGGCATCAACTACCGTTTCCAAAATTGCTCGCACAAGTTCGGGGTGAGGTAATAATGCTGAGCCTGCTTTTTTCTTATTCACTTTTTTAGCGGGACAACCCATATTGATATCAATAATCTGAGCGCCTTGTTGCACACTCAGTTGTGCAGCTGTCGCCATTGCTAAAGGCTCTGAGCCAGCAATTTGCACTGATCTGATGCCGGATTCATTATGGTAGTCCATTCTTAACTTCGACTTCCTGCTGTTCCATACGCGCGGATTCGATGACAGCATCTCGGACACTGCAAGTCCTGCACCTTGTTGTCGGCAAAGCTCACGGAAGGGACGATCAGTTACCCCTGCCATGGGTGCTAAAATGATTTTGTTATCTAGTTGATACTGCCCGATGCGCATATATTAAGCAATCTCTCTTGGTCAAGGCGGCGTAGTGTACGCATTTTTCCAACGAGAAGAAAGGCTATTAATTAAGCATTTTGTAATTATTTTGCTTGCAAAATAGGCAATTTTAATTTTTATTAATTTAATCTCACTTTTTAGCTTTAAAAGTCTTGTCAGTGATTATTATTTATGATTTTTCACGATAAAGGCTTGCGACTCTTCTTTATTTATGTTTTTCGATAATAAAAAATCGACCAATTTTTTATGTGGAAATTATTATTATTATCTCTGCAGCAGGTTAGGTGATGATATTGTGATAGCAAAAAACTTTGTTGATTTGTCTTTATCTCTGTTTTTAGACAAAAAATCGGCCTGTTTTTTATGTGGGGACTGTTATTATTCACTCTGTAAGCTGCTTGAACGGCAATATTATTGGTATCAAATAGCCTTTATTTTTGTTTTTTAATAACAACAATCGCCTAATTTTTATTTGGTGATTGTTATTATTAACTCTGCAAGCCGCTTGCAAGGTAAGATTATTGCTACCAAAGAGCTTTGCTAATTTGTCTTTATTTCTATTTTTCTTACCTTTACAGAAGGTTAGCCTGCGATGTTTTTGATACCAGAAAGTCTTGCCCATTCTTCTTTAATGTTTGCTTTATCCATAGTGAACCACTGCCCGTAAACTTCAATCAATTCATCTGCCTGTTGCTCTAGAATGCCTGATAATGCAAGTGACCCATTGCTTTTAACTAAGGATTGGATGCTTGTTGATAGTTCACGAAGCGGGCCTGCAAGAATATTCGCGACTACAACATCGGCGAAAATATCTTCGGGTAAATCAGCGGGTAAATATAATTCAAGTTGATCTGACACCTTGTTACGTTGTGCATTGTCGCGGCTAGCCGTAATAGCCTGAGGATCAAGATCAATACCAATCACTCTTTTAGCGCCTAATTTTAAGGCTGCAATGGCTAAAATTCCGGATCCGCAACCAAAATCGATCACTACTTTATCTTGTAAATCCAGGCTATCTAACCAAGTTAAGCATAAAGCGGTGGTTGGATGTGTGCCTGTACCAAACGCAAGTCCGGGATCAAGCATCACATTTATAGCGTTTTCATCGGGTACGGGTTTCCAGCTTGGGCAAATCCATAAACGTTGACCAAATTTCATCGGGTGAAATTTATCCATCCATTCACGTTCCCAATCTTTGTCCTCCAGCGCTTCAATTTTGTGGGAAAAATCGCTGCTTAAAAGCGGACTTGCATGTAATTGTTCAAGTATGGGTAACATATCCGTTTCTGCTTCATAAAGACCGGTAATATCAGTATCGCCCCAGAGGCGAGTTTCCCCCGGAGCAGGCTCAAAAATAGGTACATCCTGTGCATCGGTAAAGGTGACCGATAATGCACCATTTTCCATTAACAGTTCACCTATGCTTTCCGCATTTTTTGCAGTTGCATTTAACTTTAATTGTATCCAAGGCATGATTTTTTCCTTTTTTAAGATGGTTATAACAAGAAGCGTTAACCCTACGCAGCAGGCAAGATTGACGGTTTAATGAATGTTTTAGGCTATTCAAGCAGCTGATGATGTAGATTCAAGCAAAAATTTCAAATAGGAAGGTATGTTCCTTGTCGCGGATTATAAAGCGCTACCGGTTTTTCTCTCTGCTTTTCCGGCAGGGTGAAAAGGGAGTTTAGTTTTATTCACTATATCAAAAGTTATCCAGTTACTTTTAGCTTATTTATTTCTGTATATTAAACGGGTAGACAGATAAGGGCGCAAGAATACAGGGTAAAAACTTAATAATATAGCTGTACTTAAATAATCACTGAAATTCTTTAAGTACTCTAATGGCTGGCTTATAGGTTCTTACTGAACAGGACATCTGCCAATGAATAACCGCATGCCAGCATAAACAGAGTTACTCCCTCCTTTTCTTGTACAGAAAATTCATTCAAACGCATTTTTACAACTGCAATATTTTTATTTTTGAGGTGTTTTTCAACTTCTTTAAGCAGATTCTTTGCTATACCCCGGCGGCGAGTCAGATCGCGCACGCATAATAAACTTAAGGTCGCTTCCTGACCTGTTGTATGGGCTCTAAGCGCTCCAAGGTGACGAGCATTAAACAAGGTTACAAATAATTGCGATTGTTGATCTTCAATTAATGCCTGCAGGGACTGCGTTGTGAGTTGTTCCGGGCTAAAGTAATTGTGATAGAGTTTTGATAGATCAATGAATAATTGTGTTGAATATTCTGGTGAAAATACAGACAAGCGCATAATAAAGACTCTTTTGATTGTGTTTTGACAGCATGCTCAGATATTCTTTATTATGGCCTAATTCAACTGCTGGTGTCATTTTTTAGGGTGGATTTTGTCTAAAAAACTCACTATTTAACATTTTCGCTGCAGCATACTTTTCTGATTTGCAGCTGCTTTCATTTTATAGCCAAACATTCTTTTTGCATGGTTCTCTGTAGGGACTGTTATCGTTGTTTGTGTTTCTTTTTAAGCCAGTTCAGGGGATCTTCCGCTGTGCCTTTGTGGCTCAGTTCAAAATACAGGCTGTTATTATCCTGTCCACCACTGTGTCCCGCCAGAGCGATTGCATTACCCTGTAGAACAATATCGCCGGTTTTCTGTAATAGGGTTTGGTTGTAACCATATAAACTGATGTAACCATCGCTGTGATCTAATGCGATGACCATGCCGTAACCTTTGAAATAGCCGGCAAATAAAACGCGTCCGCTAGCGACAGCCCGTACTTTTTCACCCTCATTAGCCTCAATGGTGATCCCCTTCCACGTTACCTGGCCACTACGTCGACTGCCAAAATCGGATAAAACCTCACCTTGAATTGGCCAATTTAATTTCCCTAATTGTTTAGCAATGCTGGAATAGGTTCTCTGTTCTGATTTATCTTGCCTTTTTTGAAGCGTTTTTGCTTTTTTTGCTGCTAATTCACGTTCTTGTCGTGCTTCACTTTGCTTTTTGAGTTTTTCTTTTAAATTCTTTGCTTGATCACCAAGTTGTGCAAGCAGTGCATTTTGATAATTTAAATCTTGATTTAACTCTCTTAACGCTTTGCTCCGTCCGACGCTTTGTTCGACTAAGGTTTTTTCACTTGCTTTCTGTTTTTCATACAATTCTGTTAACGCCTGCAAAGAATCGGCTTGCGCAGATTTGTTTTTTACTAATCGTTGTTGTGTTTCATATAGTGCGTTAATGCTTTCCAAACGTGCTTTATTAAGGTATTGATAATAACTTTTTGCACGGATTATTTTGCTGATATCTTCTTGATTTAAGATTAGTTTTATTAAATCACTTTGCCCTGTCATATAAGAGCTGATTAATTGCTGTTCAAGCAGTTTTTGTTGTTTTATTTTATCTTCTTCAAGGAGCGTCGTTTGTTCGATTAATTGTTTAAGGCGGCTGCTTTTAAGTTGGATTGTTTCTTTGGTCTGCTGTACTTTAAGCGTTGTAGCGGCGGTCTTTTTTTCAGCATTAGCAACCAGCTTTTCTAATAAATTCTGTTGCTTAGTTTGCTGGTTTTGAGCGCCTTTGGCGGTTTTAATTTGCTGCTCAATTGTTGCAAGCTTATCAGTCGCAAAGCTGTTTTGGACTGCAAAGGTAAAGCATAAAAGAAAGCAGTTAACTAATACTGCTGAAATGCTCTTTTTTTTGCTAAGGGTGGTGTTGGTCATCAATTTCCTACACTTATTTGAAATACGTCAGTATTTAGTGTTGAGTAAAATAACTAAATACTGAGTTGTTGATAGCATTATGTTGCTCTTAGGGTCTGTCGTCCTTTCGTGTGCATTTTTGCAGCAATTTTTGCGCGCTTTATACAAGGCAGAGCTGCCGTTGTATAGTTATAAGCAGACGATAACGCATATGATTGTGCGCTGCCTTGGGGTTGATCTAAAAGCGTCCAGCGCTGCGTTATGGGTTGTTTACATAGAATAGCTATGCTTCACTCCTCATCTGTTGCTCAGAACACTTTTAGATTGAACAAAATTTGTACTCTAAAGGTCAATAGATCCTAGTCTATTTTAATGTGATAAGTGGAGTACCCGTCATTTCTGCTGGGATTTCCATGTCTATTAAGTTCAGCATAGTAGGTGCAATGTCACATAAACGTCCGCCCGATGCTATCTGTGCATGCCGACCAACGTAAATAAAGGGTACTGGTAAGTTGGTATGTGCAGTATGAATACCGCCTGTTACCGGGTCAATCATCTGCTCAGCATTACCGTGATCGGCAGTAATTAAACACTCACCACCAACTTCTTTTAATGCATCAACAACTTTACCAACACAACTATCAACCGCTTCGCAAGCTTTAACTGCGGCATCATAGACACCAGTATGGCCAACCATATCACCATTTGGATAGTTACAAATTATCACATCATACTGGGTGCTTTTGATTGCGCTGACTAATTTTTCGGTCAGCTCGGCAGAGCTCATTTCGGGCTGCATATCATAGGTTGCAACCGCGGGTGATTTAATTAGAGTACGATCTTCACCTTTAAATTCAGACTCAACGCCGCCGTTGAAGAAGAAAGTAACATGTGCATATTTCTCTGTTTCTGAAATACGCAACTGTGTTTTACCATGATCTGCTAACCATTCACCAAGTGTGTTAGTTAATCGCTCACTTGAAAAAGCAGCGGGTGCAGTAATATCATCGGCAAACTCAGTCAGTGTGACGAAGTGAACATTAGGGACGATTGTACGTTTGAAACCTGAAAAGTTCGCATCCGTAAATGTATAGGTTATTTCACGTGCCCGATCTGCACGGAAGTTCATAAATAAAACTGCATCACCATCTTCGATCGCGGCTGGTTCACCAATGACGGTGGCTTTAACGAATTCATCGTTTTCGTCGCGCGCATAGGCCTTTTCTAAACCGGTCAGTGCGTTTTCTGCAGTGTACTCAGCTTTTGCCTGGGTTAATAAGTTATACGCTTGTTCAACACGATCCCAACGGTTATCTCTGTCCATTGCGAAATAACGGCCTACTAACGTCGCTGTACGGCCAACACCTAATTGTGCATATTTTTCTTCATAGAGTGCCAGAGTGCCTGCAGCACTTCTTGGTGGTGTATCGCGTCCATCCAGAAAAGCATGGACTAAAATATTCTTGGCGCCACGCTTAGCTGCCAATTCGATGGCAGCAACAATATGCTGATCGTGGCTATGCACGCCACCGGGAGAGGCAAGCCCCATAATATGTACAGCTTTACCGGCTGCAACCGCTTTATCAACTGCGTCGACAAAGTTTTTATTGTCAAAAAAATCACCATCGGCAATAGACTTGGTCACTTTGGTTAAGTTTTGATAAACAGTACGACCTGCGCCAATGTTGGTATGACCTACTTCAGAGTTACCCATTTGACCATCTGGTAAACCGACATCCATTCCAGATGCGGAGAGAAGATCGTTGGCGTAATCTTTACAAAGCTGATCAAGTACCGGCGTCTTTGCATTTGAAACAGCATTGTCCGGCATATCGGGGCGGTATCCCCAACCATCCATAATTAATAAAACAAGTGGTTTTTTAGCAATAGTCATGTGGAGCCTCTTTGAGATTAATGTTGAAAATATGTCCATAACCAAATGAATTGAGAATGGAGCTTCAAGTCATTTGGGTAACAATACCAAAATAACCAGTAAATGAGAGTGACTCTTTTCCAGGTTGCTTTGGTATTGTCACTTATTATACTCATGCATAATAATGGGCTTAATGACCGAAGGCATGATTTTACAACATTGCAGCTCATTGTCACTGAAAAAGCTTTTGATCGTCTATATCGGAAGGGAAATAACTAAATTTATTCATTTTATAAGTCAATGAACAATACTTTGGCTGATTTTATTAATTTCACAAGGTATAATCGCGGCCAATTACCCTTACAAAAGATGATCATAACTTATGCAACAATATCTAGATTTTTTCTTCAATCAGCCAGTTTTATCAATTGCATGGATTGCAATTGCAGTGATGCTGGTACAAAGCCTTGTTAAGCATAAAATTTCGGGTGTAAAAAGCATTACCGCGCAGGATGCGATCATGATGATCAATAAGCAAAATGCGATTGTTGTTGATGTCCGCTCCGTTGAAGAGTATAAAAAAGGCCATATTGTAAACGCAAAAAACATACCTGTATCACAAATTGACAAAGAAAGTTTTGCAGAGATTGAAAAGTATAAAGAGGCCCCCATCATATTAGTCTGTGCTTCTGGTGATCGCTCATCGGGTGCCGCAGGTAAATTGACAAAAGCAGGTTTTACACAAGTAACCAACTTACTTTCAGGCATGAATGGCTGGTCTGGCGCTAACTTACCCACAACGAAGAAGTAAATTATGGCAACAATCGTTATTTATACAACATCTTGGTGTCCGTTCTGTACGCGCGCTAAAAAATTGTTGGACCATAAAAACGTCACTTACACCGACGTTGATGTTTCGTCCCCGGATGCGCGCGCCAAAATGGTTGCGCTAACGGGCGGAAGGACGGTTCCCCAACTTGTCATTAATGATCAGCCCGAGGGCGGATGTGATGAACTTTATGCACTAGAGCGCAGTGGTAAACTAGATAAATTATTAAGCCGATAATAACGCCGGCAACTATCAAACTGCGAGCAATTAAGAATCAAATAATTAATATTAAAATAAGATAAATTTAAGGGATTATGATGGCAGAACAACAAGCTCAACCAGAACAAGTAGAATTCAATATCCAACGTGTCTACGTAAAAGATATTTCTTTTGAATGTCCAGGATCGCCAAGCATTTTTAAAAAAGAGTGGTCTCCTGAGGTCTCAATGGACATTGATACAAAAAGTCAGAAATTAGAAGATAATGTCTTTGAAGTGGTTTTGACATTAACAACCACTGCCAAGGTTGGCGAAGAGCTTGCATTCTTATGTGAAGTTCAACAAGCTGGTATTTTCTCCGTTGGAAATTTAGAAGGCGAGCAAATGGCGCATTGTTTGAATGCATTCTGTCCTAATATTTTATTTCCTTATGCACGTGAAACAGTATCAAGCCTTGTCACTCGTGGCACTTTCCCACAGTTAAACCTCGCACCGGTAAACTTTGATGCATTATTTCAACAGGCTGTATTAAGAAAAAAATCAGAAGAAGCTAAATTAAATTCTTAATAAATTTCTGAGCAGTTAAACCTACTTTAGGTGTTGATAACGGCTTAACTTTAAGTTGAGTCGGTATTATGTAAACTAGCAGAACAAGCTAGATTAGATACTTAATCAAGCACCGAATAATTAAATAGATTGTCGGTGATTATAATGGCTTAACTTTAAGTGAAGTAGGTGTTTTACGTAAACCAGCAGAGCAAGATAGATTAGACTCTTAATCAATCACCGAACAGTTAAATAGACTGTCGGTGATTATAACGGCTTAACTTTAAGTGAAGTAGGTGTTTTACGTAAACCAGCAGAGCAAGATAGATTAGATACTTAATCAAGCACCGAACAGTTAAATAGACTGTCGGTGATTA
>JBLHWW010000009.1:0-40359 GCA_047629075.1 Psychromonas sp.
ACCAGCCTTCTATGCCCTCCATATTTGGCAGTCTGTGGGCAATCCCCTTATGGCAGTCAACACAGGTTTTTTCGCCCGACGCAAGTGCTGTAGAGTGTTGTTTTTTACTGCGGGTACCTTGTTCACTGAAATCCATAAAATCAAATTCATGACAGTTGCGACATTCCTGAGAGTTGTTCTTTTTCATTCTATGCCATTCACGATTTGCCAAATACCCTCTTCTAGCTCGAAATTTCTCTTCAGTATCAATAGTTCCCATGGCAAAAGCGACTAACTCTTTAGATGCTTGAACTTTGCGGATGATTTTGTCAGTCCAGTTATGGGGTACATGACAGTCGGAACAAATTGCACGAACGCCTGAACGGTTAGCGTAGTGGATAGTTTCTTTGATTTCTTTGACAATCGGCGCATGACAACCTGAACAAAATGCTTCTGTATTGGTCGCTTCCATGCCCGTATTAAAACCACCCCAGAAAATCACCCCACCTAAAAAACCAATCAACAGGATAAATCCCATCGCGGCAGAAGAGGGTGATTTCATAATGGTCCATAACCGTTTCAATAAATTTAGCATAAGTAGTTTGCTCCTAACTTACTGTAGCGAGTCAACGGGTCGGAAAGTATTTCCCACCAAGGGTTTAGCATCTGCTTGAGTAACATGACATTGTAAGCAGAAATAACGACGCGGTGAGACATCGGATAACGTTGTGCCCTCACGCGTTTCAAAATGGGTAACACTTATTTTTGTTGCCCCCATGGCGCCCGCATTTTTAAAACTGTGGCAAGATAAACATTTATTGGCGTTCAGATTAACCTGATAACCACGGGTAGTATGAGGAATAACTGGAGGTTGTTGTACATAGTTTCGATCGACCGTTGAATGATCTCTCGGTACGCGTTTCATCACTTCTGATTCATTGACTTCTGAAATTTGCTGGTAACCCCGCAGTGAAGTAACTCCTCCGTTATCGGTTTGCATTACCTCCCCAGCACTCCATACGGATGTACTAAGAACAAATAGACCTAAAGCCATCATCCCGGTCAGACATTTTTTCATAACTTTCTCCATCTTGCTGTTAATGCTAAATAACAACGAAGAATTTAAATATTCTACGGCACCCAAACAGACCTGCCTGGAAATTGATGCCGTAACTCGCGGATTAAACTTTCTTAGTGATTTTCACTGCGCATTTTTTATAATCCGTTTGTTTGGACAGCGGATCCGTTGCATCAAGTGTAATTTTATTCACTAACTGTTTCGCATCAAACCAGGGCATAAATACCAGACCTCGAGGCGGTCGATTTCGTCCACGCGTTTCAACACGAGAAGTTAACTCACCACGACGTGAAGCCAGTACTATCTCATCACCACGTCTGACACCGCGCGCTTTAGCATCATCAGGATGCATAAACACCACAGCATCCGGGAATGCTTTATAAAGTTCAGGCACGCGACGAGTCATGGATCCTGAATGCCAATGTTCTAATACACGGCCGGTGCTTAACCACAAGTCGTACTCTTCATCGGGTGATTCAGCGGGCGGCTCATAGGGCAGTGCGAAAATAACCGCTTTCTTATCCGAATGGCCATAGAACTGAACTTCACTGCCTTTTTCGACATAGGGGTCGTAACCTTCACGGAAACGCCACAGGGTTTCTTTGCCGTCAACAACAGGCCAACGCAGGCCACGCGCTTCATGATACTGATCAAAAGGCCCTAAATCATGGCCGTGACCACGTCCAAATGAAGCGTATTCTTCAAACAAACCTTTTTGAATGTAGAATCCAAAATCACGCGCTTCGTCATTTAATCGCTCGTCAGCGACTTCCTCTAAACCAAAGGCATCAACCTGACCATTTTTATACAGCACATCATATAAAGTTTTACCCCGCACTTCCGGCATCTTTGCGATCAGATCTTCTGTCCAGACTTCTTCAATTTTAAAACGTTTAGAAAATTCAACTAATTGCCATAAATCAGATTTTGCACCTTCGGGTGCTTTAACTTGTTGATGCCAGAATTGCGTACGACGTTCCGCATTACCATAAGCCCCCTCTTTTTCCACCCACATGGCAGTCGGTAAAATAAGATCCCCCATTTGTGCGGTGACTGTAGGGTAAGGGTCCGACACCACAATAAAATTTTCTGGATTACGGTAACCCGGAATAATTTCTTCATTAATGTTAGCCCCCGCCTGCACGTTGTTATTACACATTACCCAGTAGGCATTTAATTTACTGTCTTTAAGCATACGGTTTTGTAATACAGCGTGGTAGCCGGGTTTAGGTTCGATTGTACCTTCCGGCAATTTCCATAATTTTTCGGCAATGGCACGATGCTTAGGATTTGCGACCACTAAATCAGCAGGTAAACGGTGAGAGAATGTACCCACTTCGCGTGCAGTACCACAAGCTGAGGGTTGGCCTGTTAATGAGAAAGGTCCGGATCCTGGTTTAGAAATTTTACCGGTTAATAGATGCACGTTATACATCAAGTTATTTGCCCAAACACCACGGGTATGCTGATTGAACCCCATTGTCCAATATGAAACGACTCTCTTAGCCGGATCAGCATAGACTTTGGCCAATTCAATCAACTTCTCAGCAGGGACGCCTGACATTTTAACGGCATAATCAACATCAAATTCAGAAACATACTCAGCAAATTCAACAAAGCTTATCGGTGACGACGCGCCAGAATCTGGATTTTCAGCGGCTTTTTGCAAAGGGTCAGTCGGCCGTAAACCGTAACCAATATCCGTGACACCTTTACGGAAATTGATATGTTTTTCTACAAAATCTTTATCAACCGCATCATTTTGAATAATGTAGTTAGCAATAAAGTTTAAGATCGCCAAATCAGATTGCGGCGTAAAAATCATGCCATTATCTGCCAGTTCAAATGAACGGTGTGTATAAGTAGACAACACGTGTACGCTGACATCGGGGTTGCTTAAACGGCGATCGGCTAAACGCGACCAAAGAATAGGATGCATCTCCGCCATGTTAGATCCCCACAACACAAACACATCGGCATTTTCAAGATCGTCATAACAGCCCATTGGCTCATCAATACCGAAGGTGCGCATAAAACCACCCACCGCAGAAGCCATACAATGACGCGCATTTGGATCTAAATTATTGGTACGGAAACCCGCTTTCATTAATTTAGAAGCAGCATATCCTTCCCATAACGTCCATTGACCTGAACCAAACATTCCGACAGATGTGGGTCCTTTTTTCTTTAAAGCATCTTTGAATTTATCAGCCATGATATCAAAAGCAGCATCCCATGAAACAGGTTCAAAATCGCCATTTTTATCATAGACACCATTGCTCATACGCAGTAAGGGAGTGGTAAGACGATCCTTGCCATACATGATTTTTGACAGGAAATAACCCTTTACACAATTTAAACCTTTATTGACCGGCGATTCAGGATCCCCTTGTGTTGCAACTACTCGGCCATGTTGTGTGCCGACCAAAACACTACAGCCTGTGCCACAGAATCTACAAGGCGCTTTTTCCCATTTTATTTTTGTTAAATCTTGACTTGCAATTAAATTACTCGCGGTTGCCGGTAATGCAATACCTGCAACAGCAGCTGCTGATGCTGCAGCCTGCGCTTTCATAAATTCACGTCTTGTAAATTTCATGTTGCTTCCCTACTCTGTGATGAAACTAAATGATTTAATTGAGTTTCCACTGTTTAACCAATTAATATTAAGATTCTACTTTTTCAAATTCATGATAGACAAGGCCGGTACTAAGCACCCCGTCTAACGCATTGATGGTATCAATCACTTCCATAATAACGCGTTGATGAGGCGCTTCTAGCACCACCACGGCCTTACCAATAGGTGACACAGTGATTAATTCAGCACCGTCTAATAAATTGATACTTTTTTCTATTTCCTGCCGTTTTTCAGGCCTGATATGAACAATTAGACTGGATACGTGCAATTCTTCCGTTTTCATTCTAATTCCTTGATAAGGACAGATGCAGTTGGGCAAGGTGCAACACAGGCGCCGCAACCAGTGCATAGGTCAAGATTAATTTCAGGGACGGCACTTAACCCTATTTGGAAAGTAAGAGCCTGTGCTTCGCAACTTTCACTGCAGCTCCGACAATAAACATTTTTATAAGCTAAACATGATTCGTCGATCTGAGCTTTTTTTAACCAAGGTGATTGTTTTATAGAGATAAAAATTTGTTCCTGACAAATATCAGCACACTGTCCACAGAAAGAACATTCACCAACAGTGAAATCAATATTGGGGTAACCACCATCACCCTTGACGATAATTTTTTCCGGACAAGCGCTTATGCACTGGTCACATTGTGTACAATTTTTCAAAAATAAATCTACATTCTGAATCCAAGGCAATAAATGATTAATCGTCACTTGGTCATTATTTTTAAATAATCTTCTTTTGCTATTATCAAACTTCACTAAAAGATCTTATTTTTAATATGGTTATTGACTACTGATTTATTATTAAGTAAAGTAAACGATCGAGAAAAATAATCTTTACAGACGTAATCACTATTGATTTAGATCAAAAACCAAATATAAAAAAGTAGATATTGATCACAGTTTTACTTTATTTTTTAGAGTTCTATTATCTTTTTTTAGAGGCTTGGTTAGCTGTTTTTTTTAGAGGAGTAGTGGTCTTTTTTTAGAGGCTTGATTATCTGTTTTTTTTAGAGGAGTAGTGGTCTTTTTTTAGAGGCTTGATTATCTGTTTTTAGAGGAGTAGTGGTCTTTTTTTAGAGGCTTGATTATCTGTTTTTAGAGGAGCAGTGGTTTTTTTTTAGAGGCTTGATTATCTGTTTTTAGAGGAGCACTGGTATTTTTTAGAGACTTAATTATCTATTTTTTAGAGGAGCTGCTGTCTTTATTTTAGAAGCTCTATTCCATTTTACTGTTGTTTAAATTTTAATGCTTTAAATTACAATATGTTAGGGATAAATAAAGCGAACAACAAGCATTTGGAACAGAGCTTTTTTTAGAGCATATTTTTATAACAATCCAAGTTTAACCTCCGATTGATGCAAGGTGCGGCGTTCCCCCTGATTCTCCGTCTGCCAAATAATGACTCACTTTTTTGCTTTGCAGTGACGTTAATATTCGCTGTTTGAGCTTTTCTTTATCTGCAGATGATCCTAAAAGATCGCGCAAATCAACTCCTTCTTCACCAAATAAACACAGATGCAGTCGACCTACCGATGAAACCCTTAAACGATTACAGCTTTTACAAAAATCTTTACTGTAGGGCATGATCAAACCAATCTCTCCTTGATAATCAGGATGACAAAAAATTTGTGCAGGTCCATCATGACTTAAGGACTCTTTTTTAGTCCAGCCATTTTCTAACAGATTTTGTTTAATCCATTCACCGGAAAGGTGATGTTTATTAAAGAATTCACCGTTATCTTCTGTCTGCATCAATTCAATAAAACGTAATTGAATTGGCTGATCTTTTATCCAGTTAATATACAAATCAAGGTCAATATCATTAAGACCCTTCATTAATACACTGTTAATCTTAACCTGTTTAAAACCCGCTTTTACCGAATCATTAACGCCCTGCATGACCTTTTGAAATATATTTTTTCCGGTAATAAGATGAAAAGTTTTTGCATCTAAGCTGTCGACACTGACGTTAATGGCATCGAGACCGGCATCAAACCAAGCTTGAGCATTATTACTTAAGTTGTAACCGTTCGTTGTAGTGGCCACTTTTTTAATGCCTGAAATAGAGGCAATAGCTTTAATTATTTGCGGGAAATCTTTGCGTAAAGCGGGTTCTCCGCCTGTAATACGTACTTTATTAGCACCCAGCTCGGCGAAAGCGTTGACTAAGTTGGTTATCTCCTGCTTGCTCAAAAACTGTTTTTCATGGGTTCGCTGATATCCATCGGGCAGGCAATAATTACATTTAAAATTACAGACATCGGTTATCGACAGGCGTAGGTATTCAAACTTCCGATCGAAGTTATCAATAAGTTGTTGGCTCATGTTAAGTTCCTTTCCAAATACGGGAGGCAAAGACATTTCTCTCTTTACCCTTCTTGCACTGACCAAAACGTCAGACAAGCGGCTTAACAGACTTATTTACCTTAAAAAGGAAACTTAGTTTTATTAAGCTCGGAGCTGGTTTTAAAAAATGAGATTCATTTACCAAGGGAAATAAATCTGGAAACAGACAGTAAAATCTGACTTATTCATCATAAAAAGATCTGCTGCGCTTACTTGCTTTTTTAGTTATACTTTATTTTGGAGTATATATATACATCTCCTGAAGCACTTATTAATAATAGGTTATAAGATCTATGGCTAAAGCACACCACAAAAGTATGATGGAAATTCTGTTTAGTGCGAATATTTTTGTTAAAATACTTTTTTTACTTTAACTGCGAAATATATGCTTCCAGATACCCTAAAAATAAAGATCCGGGCAGGTTATGCCCTTATTACGCAGGCTTTACCCCATTTTTCAGCGCGTAAAGCACAGAATTATCTGGTCGCTGAAATCGCAAAAGTACTTGCGGGTGAATATGACAAATCACGACGTATACTGGTTGCAGAAGCCGGTACTGGGATTGGCAAGTCATTAGCTTATATACTTGCAGCGCTACCCGTCGCGCAACATGCAAAGAAAAAACTCATTATTTCGACTGCGACAATCACTTTGCAGGAACAATTAATGGTTAAAGATCTGCCGTTTTTTTTGCGTCATAGTGAATTTAAATTCACTTTTACCTTAGCTAAAGGACGTCAGCGTTATTGCTGTGAACATAAACTGTTCAGCACTCAAGAAAGCACTGAACAACAAGCTTTATTTACCGAAAAACCACAAGCGGGTGATCAACCGTTACTAACACGTCTGCATAAAGCTTATCTTGCGGGTAAATGGTTAGGTGATCGTGATAGTTGGCCGACGCCCATTCCAAATCGCGTCTGGCAACAGATTGTTTCCGATAAGTTCAGCTGTAAACGCGCCTTAGCGAATCATCGCCAGTGTCCTTTTCATCGTGCTCGCGATGCTATTAATAAAGCGGATATTATTGTTGTAAACCACGCATTACTGTTGGCTGATCTGGAGTTGGGTGGGGGGATCATTTTACCTGAACCGGATAACTGTTTTTATGTTTTGGACGAAGCCCATCATTTGCCAAAAATATCCAGAGATTTTTCCAGTGCGCGTGCCAGTATTAAAGGCAGTCAAGATTGGCTTAAGAAAATCAACCAGCTAAGCCAACATATCAATAAAGTCATTAAACGCCACACTACCATCACACCGGGCATTAATATGCTAGAAAGCGCGCAGGAAATAATAAAGGAGCTCAAAATTGTGGAGTTATTTTTTAACAATAACCCCAGCTACTTTAATGAATCAGATAAATACCGATTTGCATTGGGGGAGTTACCAGAAACATTATATATCCCCGCCTGTAATTTAAAAGAAGAAAGTAAAAAATGTTTATCGGCTTTAAATAAACTTTCAAATATTATCAGTGAAGAAATCAAAGACGGTAATATTAAAACAAAAGATATTGAACCCTTGATGATTGAACTGGGTTTTTTCCAGCAGCGCATTGAAAATATGTATACGCTTTGGGTTATGCTGACTAGGGAAAAAACAACTAAACAAGCGCCTATCGCCGCATGGGCAGAAACAGAGAAAGCTGAGATTTATTTAAATGCTTCGCCGATCGAAGTCGGAGGAATATTAGAGAAGATGTTTTGGTCACAGGCCGCAGGGATTATTTTATGCTCCGCCACGTTGACCTCGCTTAATAATTTTGAATACTTTAAGCGCCAAAGCGGGTTAAAAAGCAATGACGGCACGCAATACCTGCGCTTAAAGTCTCCCTTTAATTACCCCGCCGTCCCTTTAATCGTAGCGGATATGGAACACGATCCGACTCAAGCGGGGTTTGATGATGAACTGCTTGAAAAAATAGAACATTATTTGCAGGATAAAGAGGGTAATTTAGTTTTATTTGCCTCCTACTGGCAAATGAATTTAGTCGCCGATAAACTCAATAAAAAATACCAAGATGCTCTATTAATACAAGGTGTATTATCGCGCAGCAAACTTATCGAAACTCATAAGCAGCGCTGTGATCAAGGCAAAACAAGTATCATCTTCGGTACCGGCGGATTATCCGAAGGGCTGGATTTACCCGGCCATTATTTAACCAATTTGATTATTACCAAATTACCTTTCGCGGTGCCAAACTCTCCCGTTGAAGAAGCGCATTCTGAATGGATAAAAGCCCAGGGTGGCAACCCTTTTTTACAACTTTCGATTCCAGAAACCAGTAAAAAACTGATCCAGTCGTGCGGACGATTGATTAGAAAAGAAAATGATACAGGGCAAATTGTTATATTGGATAAGAGAGTAAAAACAAAACGTTACGGAAAAGGTTTACTGGATGCGCTCCCCCCTTTCGCTATTAAATTTGAGAATAAACATTAATGACTGACATTTTTTTCGACCCCAGCACGTGGGCTTTACTTGTTTTTGTAGGCTTGATCGCAGGTTTTATTGATGCGGTCGTTGGTGGAGGAGGCATGCTGACGGTTCCTACATTATTAAGCTTAGGTTTACCTGCGCATTTAACCCTTGGCACCAATAAATTATCGGCTTGTTTTTCTTCGGGTACCGCATCTTATACTTACTTTAGAAAACAATTATTTGATCCACAGTTTTGGCGAAATAGTTTCTACAGTACCTTAGCTGGTGCATTTATTGGCACTGTGTTTGTTAATTTAATTGATACCCAATGGCTAGAAAAAATACTGCCTATTATTATTTTAATTGTTGCTCTTTATACATTATTAAATCAGATGCATGATATTGATAATTATAAACTACCTAAAAACAAATCTATTTTTCGCATAAAACAGATAATTCAAGGATTTTTTTTAGGCTTTTATGATGGGTTCTCCGGTCCGGGAACAGGCGCATTTTGGGTAATTTCAAATATGCGCCTTTATAAACTAAACATTTTGCTGTCTAGCGGCATTGCAAAGGCAATGAATTTTACCAGTAATTTAACTTCCCTATTAGTGTTCATTTGTTTTGGTCAAGTAGACTGGTTAATTGGTTTAATAATGGGAGCCTGTTTGATGCTTGGTGCATACATAGGAGCTCATTCTGCTATTCATTTTGGCGCTAAATTTATACGCCCCGTTTTCATGTCAATTGTGGTAATAATGGCCATTAAATTAGGGTACAGTGCATGGTTCAGTTAAGTTCAAAAAATTTACCCATAGAGCAATTAAATAAGCAATTAAGCGCGTTAAGTAAAAGATGCAAAATACTGGATGAGTCGATTAAGCAGACAGAAAACAAATGTTTTGTTTTTGAAGTGCATATATTCCCCAAGCGTTGTCTCTCGCTATTAGGCTATACTCGACAAATAGAACATACAGCGCAATCCTTACAAAATGCACTTGATAAAAACCTTCCTGAAGCGCTGATCGCCTTCGAATGCACTCTTTTTATTGATCAGTTCCAAGTATTATTACAACTAGTACAAAGCTTAGAGAAAGGCGAAGCCGACATATTATATAAATCCTATTCATCCGTTAAAGAAAATATCTACCAACAGTTACAGAAACAATATCACTATGAAGAGCGTTTATTAAACATGATTGCAGAGCAGGAAGAATTAATCACCCATTCAAACGCTCCACAAAAAATAGACATTAAAGAAAAAATTGAGGTCTTAAAAGGACGATATCAAAAGTGTACTAGCTATACTCAAATGTTAGAATTTAAATTTCAGGATAGCAGCGATGAGTGAAGGTAAAAATAACTATCCATCGCTAGAGAAGGCTCCGCTAGAAAATGCACCGCTATCAGTACAACTAGCCGTTGATTTAATTCAACTACTAGAAGAAAATAAAATTGATAAACAAGTGGCTGTAGACGCTTTAGAAATAGTATTAAAAGACTTTGAAAATAAACAGGACTAAGCACTCTTACATAAATCACTTGGAATTTTGAGCAGTTGACTCAATAAAAGCGTGGTTTAAGATCAGAATATTTTGAGTGAGTGCTTAGCAAGCTATAAAATCATTGCTTTTCTGATAGGGGATTTCGCTGATAGTGATACCGGTGACACGTGCGGTTTGAGGGCCTGTTTCAAGCCATTTCAGCATTTTAGCTATTTGTTCACGCGGACCGTACATAACAACTTCAACATCACCACATTGTAAATTTTTTGCATGCCCCATAACATGATGCAAGCGCGCTTCCATACAGGTAAAATAGCGGAAACCAACCGCTTGCACTATACCCGAAACAATCACTTTATAGCCAATATAATCCATATTCCCCCTCGCTAAATAACCATCATAGTGAATCACTTTCTTTAGGCTAAACCCTAAGTTGATACCAACCAGATGCCCACACACATCATTAAGCTACCGGCAATTCTATTCATCAAAAGAACATTACCACGTTGCTCTAAAAGGTGGCGCAAAGTATGACCGCCCGCTGCATAAAGCAATAAACAGACTAATTCAAAAAACAATATGATAGTGACTAAAATCATAGCCTGTGGATATAATGGTAGTTTAGAATTAATAAAAGGGGGTAATAATGAAATCATAAAAGCCCACCCTTTTGGATTGGCAATGGCGGTCACAAATCCTTGGGTTATAAGTGACTTGCGAGTAACATTAGCCTGTTGTACAAAATTTTCAGGAATCGCCATTTTACCGCGAGAACACCACATCTGTATCCCCAGATAAAACAAGTACATTCCCCCCAGATATTTCAGCACTAGAAACATATTCGGCCGGGCTAATAAAATAGTTGCCACGCCAATCAATGATGAAATGCTCACCAGCGCAACCCCAACTAATTCACCGACCATCATCCATAGGCTTTTACGTACACCTATTGTCATACCCAAGGTCATTGCCAGCGTCATACACAATCCCGGCGTCGCCGATACAGCAAAAAAAGTGGGAATAAATAATAGCAGAGCAGAATATTCCATTTTATCTCCAATAGATAAAAAAGGGCCAGCAACAAATAGCTAAATTTACTGCTGTGATGAAATTAACAGGGTAGTGCAGTAATACTTACCGGTGGACTAAAAACGCTTAATGTTTTCTCCAAGTTGTGCCGCCGGGGCCATCTTCTAAAACAATTTTTAATGCAGCCAGTTTGTCACGCGCCGAGTCCGCTGAAGACCAATCTTTATTTTTTCGAGCATCATTACGTTGTTTGATAAGAGCTTCTATCATGGCAACTTCATCTTGTGTTTCATCACCCTGCAAGAACTGCTCTGGTGACTGGTTTAATAGACCAAGCACATTAGCAAGTGGTACTAATAATCCCGCTAATAAAGATGCCCGTTTAATATTCGACTGTTTAAGACGGTTTATTTCTTTAGCAAGATCGAACAATACAGCTAAAGCCTCAGGCGTATTAAAATCATCATCCATGGCTTTAATAAATTTCTGATAATACGGATTAGTTGTATCCAACGGCGTCTCTTTATCGAAGCTTAAATCACGGATCGAGGTGTATAAACGCTCCAAGCTAGCACGAGCCTGCTTTAAATTATCTTCAGAATAGTTAAGTTGGCTGCGGTAATGTCCAGAAATCAAAAAGTATCGCACCGACTCACGATCAAAAACTTTTAACACATCTTTAATGGTAAAAAAGTTATTAAGTGATTTCGACATTTTAACTTTGTCTACCTGCACCATCCCCGAATGCATCCAGGTATTCACATACTGGCCATTATGTGCACAGCAGGATTGTGCAATTTCATTTTCATGGTGAGGAAAAGCGAGATCCGATCCGCCACCATGGATATCAAATACTTCACCAAGATGTTTATGGTTCATGGCTGAACATTCAATATGCCAACCAGGACGACCATTGCCCCAAGGCGAAGTCCAAAAAGGCTCAGCGGGTTTTGCCATTTTCCAAAGAACAAAATCCAGTGGGTTACGTTTACTTTCTTCAACTTCGACGCGTGAACCTGCCCGTAACATTTCCAAATTTTGACCGCTTAATTGACCGTATTCTTTAAAACTGTCAACTGCAAATAAAACATCATCGTTTTCGGCCACATAGGCGTGCCCTTTTGCGATCAGTTTGTTGATCATATCGATAACTTCCGGCATATGATCCGTTACCCGAGGTTCAATATCCGGGCGTAACATAAACAACGCATCAAAATCTTGATGCATAGCCTCGGTAAAACGTGCGGTTAATTGCTCACAGCTTTCATTATTTTCAGCCGCACGTTTAATTATTTTGTCATCTACGTCGGTGATATTACGAATATAATTAAGTGAGTATCCACTAAAACGTAAATAACGGGCCACAGTATCAAAAGCCACAAACGTGCGACCATGGCCTATATGGCAATAATCGTAAATAGTGATACCACACACATACATACCAACTTTACTGGGGATGAGCGGTTTAAACAGTTCTTTTTGTCGCGTTAAGCTGTTGTATATTTTTAACATTGGGCTTCCAATCTGATCACTATAGAACAGGCATTCTAACCTGCAATTAAGAGAAATTCACCCTTTGTATTTAATGAATATCATGCTTTAGGGTATGATATATACCAAGCCTAATGGGATTTATTATTTTTTCAATAACAGGAACTAAAAATGATTACTTTACATACAAACTTTGGTGATATTAAACTTGATTTAAATGCAGAAAAGGCACCTAAAACCGTTGCCAACTTCATTAAATATGTGCAGTCGGGCCATTATGATAATACTATTTTTCATCGCGTTATCGATGGTTTTATGATTCAGGGTGGCGGTTTTGAAGCAGGGATGGAAGAAAAGCCAACCAATAAACCAATAAAAAATGAAGCAAATAGCGGTCTATCAAATACAAAATATTCCGTCTCTATGGCAAGAACAATGGAACCTCATTCTGCGTCTGCGCAATTCTTTATTAATCTTAACGACAACACGTTTTTAGATTTTAAATCGGAAACAACTGATGGTTGGGGATACTGCGTATTTGCACAAGTTGTTGAAGGAGTCGATGTTGTTGATAAGATAAGAAATGTGACAACAGGCAACTCTGGTTATGTGCATCAGGATGTTCCGCTGGAAGATGTTGTAATCACCAGTGTCACTATTGTTTAACGGTTAACTGGTGTCTTCTATGCGTACACTCTTTATCGCCGATCTGCATCTCAGTGAAAAGCACCCGCAAATAAGCAGTGCATTTTTTGAGTTTCTGCAGAATGAAACTGAAAATGTGGATGCCTTATATATTTTGGGTGATTTATTTGAAGTATGGATCGGTGATGACGAGCGCACTCCGTTAATGGATGAAGTTGCGCTTAAATTATCAGAATATGCACTGAAAAATAATATATTACTGTATTACATTCATGGTAACCGTGATTTTATGGTTGGCAAAAAATATGCAACACAATCATCAATGCAATTGTTAGCGGAACACAGTGAAGTGAATTTGTATGGTAAAAAAATATTGATTTTACACGGTGATACACTTTGTTTAGCAGATAAGAATTATCAAAAGATGCGTAAGCTGATCCATAACCCTCTTTTACAATTCATTTTTAATCTTTTACCACTTTCACTACGTAAAAAAATAGGCTGGAAAATTCGACATGCAAGCAAGTCCAAAAAGGTCTATAAAAATCGGGAAGTGATGGATGTAACTAAAGATGAAGTAGTACGTTTAATGGAAAAGCATGACGTCCAAACTTTAATTCATGGGCATACCCATATGGTCGCTTGCCATCAAATATTGATTAAACGGCAAGCTGCACAACGATATGATGTCGGTGACTGGCATAATAATTTAAGCTATGTCGAAGTGCAGCAAGATAAAATTAATTTGGTTATCCGCCCAATTAATTTCTATCACCTGCATCATAAACCAAACAAACCAACCGAAGTAAATCTATAATTTTTTCTTTGTTAATATTAAAACACAAAAAAGCCGGCTAATTAGCCGGCTTAAATGTCAAGCTTAAAAATCAAGAATGGGCATAATCTAGAGTGATAGCAGCGGCTTCAAGTAAAAATGAGTCGATGGGTTCAAAATCATCAGGAATATCATCGATGGATTTCACCTCGGGTAAACCGGCACGTTTTAAACGCTCATTAACCCGAACTAGTGCTTCCTTTTCTTTTTCTTCTCGTAACTTAACCCGATCACTTTCTTTAAGAGAAATTGTCGTCATATCTTTTTCTTGAAGATATTCTGCAATATCTTTTTCTAAGTAACTAAATTCAATTTTATTTTTAATACGTGAATTGTGTTTTGCAGTTAATGACTTAACAACAGGTTGTAAATTATCTACTGAAGAATAATCAGCTGATTTTATATTATCCCAAGGTAATGCATTTTTTTCCAGGCTTTCCCCGGTATCATTAGGATCGATGCCACTGGGAAATAAAATGTCGGGAATGACGCCTTTATTTTGCGTACTGCCACCGTCGATACGATAAAATTTAGCGATGGTATATTGAACTGAACCAACCAGATCGGCATCTTTATCATAAAATCGCGAGATACGACGGTGTTGTTGTACCGTCCCTTTCCCAAAACTTTGTTCTCCAAGGATAATCGCACGGCCATAATCTTGTAAAGCGGCAGCAAATATTTCAGATGCCGAAGCACTATTGCGATTAATCAAAACAGTTAATGGCCCTTTATAACTGACTGCGTTATTTTCATCCTGATGGACCAAAACTTGATTACGTCCGTCCCGTACCTGCACAACGGGCCCTGTTTTAATAAACAAACCGGTTAATAAGGTCGCTTCGCTTAATGCGCCCCCCCCATTATTGCGTAAATCAATAATAATACCTTTAATATTTTCTTTTGCTAATAAAGCTAATTCTTGGTCAACATCTTCACTTAATTTCATATAAAAGCTTGGTATGGTAATAACACCAATTTTTTGACCATCAATTACTTCTACGGATGATTTTGCTTCACGGTCTTCAAGATGTATTTCTTCGCGCGTGATGACCACAATGTGGCTTTTATCACCGGCTTTACCCGATAAAATCTGTAATTTAACATCAGTTCCTTTTGGACCTTTTATTAAATCGACAATATCATCTAAGCGCCATCCAACTACATCAATAATTTTTCCATCATCTTGTCCGACACCTATTATTTTGTCATTTTTGAATATCTGATTGGAACGCTCCGCAGGTCCACCAGGAACAAGACTTCTGATCACCGTATAATCATCTTCGAGTTGCAAAACAGCCCCAATCCCTTCCAGAGACAAGTTCATTTCCATTTTAAAACGTTCCGCATTGCGAGGTGACAAATAGCTTGTATGGGGTTCAATAGTTCGCGCATAAGCATTCATAAAAGTTTGAAAAACATCTTCACTTTCAGTTTGAGTCAAATGTTTAAGTGCGTAATTATAACGTTTACTTAATAGCTCTTTGATTTCTTTCCATTTTTTACCACTTAATTTAAGCACTAAAGCATCAGATTTTACTTTTTTCTGCCAAATTTCATTAAGTTCAACCGTATCTTTTGCCCAGGATGCCTGGCTACGGTCAAATTGGAACTCATCCGGAGTATCAAACTTAATTTCTTTGTCGAGCAAAGATAACGCATAACTAAAACGTTCATAACGACGTTTCAAACTAAGTTGGTAGATTTTATAGGCAGGCTTTAATTGACCTGTTTTTAAATTATCATCGAGAGAAAATTGATATTTTTTTAAACCGTCAATATCCCCCTGCATGAAGATTTGTTTATTATAATCAAGCTGCTTAATGTAACGCTCAAACACTTGTTGCGAAAGAGCGTCGTTCAAGGGTATATACTTGTAGTGAGAACGACTGAATAAGTCGCTCACTCTTTTCGTCACTTTAGCATGCTGTGCTTGTTGCTCTAATTGAGGGATGTCTGCGCTATCAAAATCGGCTGGAACCGCGTAAACAATACCAATATATAAATAACTAGCTATAACAGCTAAGTGTCGAAAATATTTGTTCATCAATATTCCTTTAAACAATTAAATGTTTGGCTTTAACTTTAACCATCATTCCAGAAGCCAGTTGTACCTGAATATCATCCTTTGAAATTTCAACAACAACGGCAGAAACAGGTGATTTACCCAGCAACACTTTGACAGTTTGTTTTAACATAAGTTCAGAGTGAGTTGCCTCTTTATACTGACTCAGGTCGACTGAAGTTTCTTTTTTAACTACTTTTTTCTCAGTGCGTTTAGGTACATTAACTTCCTTGACGACTTTCGCAGGTGCAGCTTCTTTCTGCGCTTTTTTCTGTTTAGCAAACACTTTATCTTTGCTTTCTTTAAGTGTTTTTAAAGCATGATCGGCATGTTCCGCAGAAACGCTATCGCCTTCATTACCATCTAAATCAACACGCTTTTCTGATACTTTTATACAGTGCAGGTAACGCCAACTTAATGTGTATTGACGTAAGGCGCCACGTAGTTGAGTTTTACTAACCCGCTCTTCATTTTCTAAACGTACAGCAAGATCTTGAAATATGCCAATTTTCAACGGTTTTGCAGGATTATTAGCCGCTGTAAAACATAAAGGAAACTGTTCAGTTAGAAAGTTAATTATTTGTTTGTTGTTAGTAAATTTTTCTGTGTTTTCCATGTAGAACCTAATTAGTGATGCCAATAGCTCAATGATTAAAACGGTGTCTTAAATCATTGCGAGTATAAATTTATTCCACAGTATAGGGATGCGATAGTAAAATGTGAAACTTAATTTAGGTTTGTTAATCATTTTACGGATTGTAAAGGCCTAAACTGACGTGCTTGCTGCTCTATTTTTAATTTAATCTGTTTTTAAAGCACCTAAATTGATCTAACCCCATAACTTTATAACCAAAACAAGTAGGATCTGTCGCCCATAAACCCCTTGGTTTATCCTGACTTGATATCAGAATAGAGATTTATTATGACACCTGAATTACTCTCCCCTGCCGGGACATTAAAAAATATGCGCTATGCTTTTGCTTATGGAGCAGACGCTGTTTATGCCGGTCAACCGCGTTATTCACTACGTGTAAGAAACAATGAATTTAATGTTGAAAAATTAGAAATTGGTATAAATGAGGCACACGCACAGGGCAAAAAGCTTTATGTTGTCTGTAACATCCAACCCCATAACTCTAAATTAAAAACATTCATACGCGATATGCAGCCCGTGGTGAATTTAAAACCCGATGCGTTAATCATGTCAGATCCTGGTTTAATAATGATGGTACGGGAAGCATTTCCACAGATGCCAGTGCATTTAAGTGTGCAGGCGAATGCAGTGAATTGGGCAAGCGTTAAATTTTGGGAAAAACAAGGTATTGAACGGGTTATTTTATCGCGGGAATTATCATTAGATGAAATCGAAGATATTAGACAACATTGTCCTGATATTGAGATTGAAGTCTTTGTTCATGGTGCACTGTGCATGGCCTATTCAGGCCGTTGTTTATTGTCCGGTTATATCAATAAACGCGATCCCAATCAGGGAACATGCACCAACTCCTGCCGCTGGAAATATGATGCGCATCCGGCAGCAGAAAATGAGACCGGTGATATTGTGGCGATTCAACGCCCGAATCCAACTTTAGGTGAAGGCAAACCGACTGACCAGATGTTCCTATTACAGGAACAAGGTCGTCCCAATGAATACATGCCAGCATTTGAAGATGAGCATGGCACTTATATCATGAACTCCAAAGACTTACGCGCTATTCAACATGTTGAACGCCTTTTAAGCATCGGTGTGCAGTCTTTAAAAATTGAAGGTAGAACCAAGAGTTATTATTACTGTGCGCGCACTGCGCAGGTTTATAGAAAAGCGATGGATGATGCCATCTCAGATCGCCCCTTTGATCCGAAGTTAATGGGGACATTAGAAAATCTTGCCCACCGGGGGTACACGGAAGGTTTTTTAAGTCGCCACACCCACGATCAATATCAAAACTATGATTATGGTTACTCCATTAGTGATACTCAACAATTTGTGGGGGAAATGACCGGTCGTGACGCCAATGGTTGCGCTGAAGTGTTGGTTAAAAATAAATTTTTAGTCGGTGACCAACTTGAATTGATGACACCGCAGGGTAATCTTAATTTCACTTTAGAGCAGCTGCAGACCAAAAAAGGAGAGCTTGTTGATCTGGCGCCTGGTTCAGGGCACATTCTCTACATGCCAATACCCAAAGAAATAGACCTTAGTCATGCTTTGTTAATGCGTAACCTTAATAACGGCCAAAACACCCGTAACCCGCACAGTAAATAACCATGGCACTCTTAATTAAAGATAACTGTATTAATTGTGATATGTGCGATCCAGAATGCCCTAATAAAGCCATCTATTTTGGTACGGAGATCTACGAAATCAGCGCAGATCTTTGCACTGAATGTATCGGTTTTTATGAAAAGCCAACCTGCATGACGGTCTGTCCAATTAACTGTATTATTATTGATCCTGAAAATATTGAATCTGAGCAGCAATTGATAGATAAATTTGCAGAATTATATAGTTAGTCGCTATAGTAGCCAGTTTTATCTCTCTTCAGGTAGCGCATGCAACAAGCAAAATTTCTGCAAGGATCTATTTTAAGACATGTCATTACTATGTCCGCCACTAATGCTATCGGCATTAGTGCGTTGTTCATGGTCGATTTAGCAGATATCTATTTTATCAGTTTATTAGATAATCCGGCACTCGTTGCAGCAATAGGCTATGCGACTGCAATATTGTTTTTTACCACTTCAATCAGTATTGGTTTGGTCACCGCAAACAGTGCCAAAGTGTCCAAAGCCATTGGTCAAAAAAACCGCCAGAAAGCTTGCCGGTATATTTCCCACATCACCCTCTATGCTTTTTGCCTAACCACTTTATTAACCGTCATTTTATGGTGGTTTGCACCACAATTATTAGCCTTTATTGGCGCGCAGGGGCTCGAATTAACCGAGGCTAGCCTCTATTTACGGATCATTTTACCAACCTTTCCCATTTTGGCGATTGCCATGCAGATGGGCGCGACATTACGCGCAATGGGTAATGCAAAAGCGGCCATGTTTGCCACATTAGGCGGTGGGCTGGTCAACGCGGTACTCGATCCAGTGTTTATCTTTTTACTGGACATGGATTTGCAAGGTGCCGCAGTGGCTACCGTCATTTCACGTTTTTTTATTCTGGCTATTGGCTTATATTTTGTTTTTTTTAAATACAAAATGCTCACTTTCCCTGAATTTAATAATTTCCGCGGAGATATAAAAAAAATATCGCATGTTGCATTACCGGCAATATTGACCCAAATTGCAACCCCTATCGGTAATTTATATGTCACCTATGAGGTCGCTAAGTTTGGTACTGAATATATTGCAGGATGGGCAATTATTGGTCGCTTGATACCCGTGTCTTTTGGTATGATGTTTGCCCTATCCGGTGCCGTTGGACCTATTATTGGACAAAATTATGGCGCACAACAATTTGATCGCGTTCGAAAAGTGTTAAATGAATCATTAAAATTTATGACCAGCTATACAATAGTCATCGCATTATTATTATCAATGGCGCAAGAGATGATAGTTAATTTATTTCATGCACAAAACCAAAGCGCTGAGATTATAAGAATATTTTGTCAATATATCGCAGTCAGCTTTTTATTTAGCGGCATTACGTTAATTGCGATGACCTACCTTAATAATTTAGGGTACGCAAAATACGCAACTTTTTTAAATATAGCTAAGATGACGCTGGGAACCATACCTTTTGTCACTATTGGTGCTTTCTATTTTCAAGCACCAGGTATATTGTATGGTCAAGCTATTGGGAATATTATATTCGGTATTTTCTCTTTGTTATTAACCTATAAGATAATGAATAATATAGAAAAAATATAAATAACAGGACCTAAGTACTCACTCAAGTTTTTCTGATATGAAAAATTGTCTTTATTGAGTAAACGGATCAAAAATACTAAAAAATTGTTGCAAGAATACTCAGCTTCAATTTATTGGTCTATTTTGTTAACCATAAATAGTAATATTGCTCTAATCAAAACCAGCGAGGGATTTATACCCAAATGACTGATCGGGAACAACCATTCGGAATGTTAAATGCTTGTATTTACATCCACCGAGAGAAGATTAATCCAGTTAATCGCTCGAAAGATATGTTGCGCCTAGTGCTAGTCCGAAGACACTCTGCATCTGCAAGCCGTTTGGGTGAGCCCCTACCCACTTGAAAATACTGTTTCCAGTGGGTTGGCTATGTTTATATATCAAATGGGATGATAAATTTCACCATGCGTTTTATTCTTATTTTTACTACGGCACTTATTTTAAGTGGATGTTATCAAAGCGAATCTTCACTAAAGGATAGTTTAATATACTGTCCTGAAAGTAAGGCGCTCTCTTTTAATCCACAAATCAGTCATGACATATCAAGCTTAGATGCAACAACTCACCAGTTGTATAACCGCTTGGTTAAAAGAGATCCAACCACTCATAACTACGTCCCAGATCTCGCTACAGGGTGGTTACTAAGTATAGATAAATTAAGTTATACCTTTTTCTTACGGCAGAATGTTAACTTTCATCGAACAGATTATTTTACTCCAACACGTCATTTCAAAGCAGATGATGTTATATTCAGTTTGCAAAGAATGCTCGATAAAGCCCACCCTTTCCATTCAGTTAACCAGGCGATGGGTTACTATTTTTTTAACCACCCTTTTACTAATTTAATAGATAATATTGTCAAAATTGATGACTATACAATTAAGTTTATTTTAAAAAAACCTGATATAACCTTGCTTGACAATCTAGCGGCCCATTATTCGGTGATTCTGTCTCAAGAGTATGCCCAGCAATTAATAGCTCACGGTGAGCCTGATAAAATTGATTTTTATCCTATTGGAACTGGTCCTTATAAATTTAAATCCTCCAATGATGCCGGTATTACTCATTATCTTAACCACGCCAAATTTTGGGGAGATAAGATCTCGGTAAACAATCTTATCTTTGACGTGACGGAAAATAATACTAAACGTTATGCAAAACTACTAACAGGTGAATGCGATATTATTGCGAATCCAGCACCCAGTCAGTTAAAACAGATGAGTGAAAAAGCGAATATATTGCTCAGCAGTGAACCGACCGCCAACATTCTGCTATGGGCATTCAACAGTAGTAAAATTCCTTTTACAGAAAAAAAAATTCGCCAAGCTTTTTCGAAAGCCGTCGATCAAAATAATCTTTTAGAGGCGGTATTTTATCAAAGCGCGACTGCAACAAGCACCCTATTAAACCATCAATCTTGGGCATACAATCGACGTTCAACTAACATTCAGTACAAACCACAGGAGGCATTAAGCACCCTGCAGGAAATGGGTTATGATTTTAATAAAAAAATCACCATTCTGACACCAGTCAAAAATTCACTTTTTAACCATAGTTTCCATAAAATAGCTGAATTAATTCAAGCAAACTTATTAAAAATAGGCGTAAAAAGTGAGATACTCTTTTTAACGCAAACGGAACTTGAAAAACGTTTGATCAGTGGCAAATATGATACCTATTTGACTGCGGTCAATGGCAAAATCAATGAGCCAGATACTATCTTCAGACCCTTACTAAGTTGTGATTCAAGCGTATTAGAAGGCAACTCAAGTCAATGGTGCAGTAAAGAGGTACAATCTTTATTGAATTTAACCTTGTCAGAATCAAACTTCACAACCCGAATAAAAAATTATTATAAGCTGCAGGAAATTATTCAGGAGGAACGTATTTATTTTCCAATTGCACATGTATTACGTATGGATGCATTTAAGACCAATATATCTGGTTTTTGGGTTGATCCTTTTACGGGTATAAACTTCCAACATGTCAAAAAAACAGAAGTTCACTAACTATGCTTAACTATTTATTTCGGCGCTTAAATTTATTATTAATTACAGCACTTATTCTTTCCATCATTGCATTTATAATCTCACTTTGGTCAAATCAGGCACGCCCCGCTCAAGATGTTAATGTCTTTATTCTTTATGCGGATTACATGGGTAATCTTTTACAAGGTCAATGGGGGATTTCATTAATCAACCAAAAATCTCATATGCTCAATGGACTGATTGCATTTTCCTCAACACTCGAACTGTGTTTAGTGGCTTTACTAACCTCGATTATTATTGGTATACCGCTGGGTATTTTTTCCGGAATTTATCGTAATGGGCTTCTGGATTATGCCATTATGTCAATTGCACTTATTGGCCTGGCGCTGCCCGCATTTTGGCTGGCGATCATGCTGATTATGTTACCTATAACATTCGATATGGGACTGCCAGTCGATGGTAATATCAGCCCCATCTATGACATTCCGATGATCACCAGTTTTCAACTGATAGACAGTTTATTAGCATCAGATTTATATAACCTAGCAGCTTTTACTGATCGTTTAACACATCTGATATTACCCTCGGTGGTTTTATCTTTTTTTCTAACCAGTGAAATAATCAGACTTACCCGATATTCAATATCACAAGTCATGAAAAGTAATTACATAAAAGCCGCAAATACTAAAGGGCTAACGGTAATACAGATTGTTTTCCGGCATGTTTTAAAAAATGCATTGCCGCCTATTATTCCTCAATTAAGACTGCAGTTAAATACCATTATTTCTATTGCGATGACGGTAGAAATTGTATTTGATGCTCAAGGGTCAGGTGTTTGGTTATTGACCAGCATCAAAGGCGGCGATTATTTGGCGCTCTCTGCAGCTGTTATCATTATTTCGGGATTCATTTTATTATCGAGCATAGTCATCGATATTTTACAGATGTTTATTTCCCCCACCACACGGAAAATGTTATATGCTGATAAATAACGAATTTAACGAGCAAAAAATACAATCCCCATTGCATTACATTTGGTCTATTTTCCTCAAAAATAATTTTGCGGTTTTTGCCATGTGGGTCGGTATTGGACTTATCCTAATTTCTTTATTTGCTGATGTTATCGTGCTTTACTCCCCTTTTTTACAGGATCCAGAACACTTATTGTCAGCCCCTTATTGGATTGAAGGCGGAACTACTGAGCATCTTTTTGGCACCGATGATTTAGGAAGGGATACCTTAGCGCGTTTAATTAAAGGTTTTCAATTTACCTTCGGTGGCGCATTAGTTATCACCTGTGCTATTACCTTTGTTGGTGCTATTATCGGCTCGACAGCGGCTTTAACCAGAGGCCTTAAAGCCAGCATTTTACATCACCTGCTGGATGCACTTTTAACTATTCCGACATTACTTATCGCGTTTATTTTAATTGTGTTGTTCGACCCAAGTTATCAAAACGCCTTAATAGCAGTATCACTTTCACTCCTGCCGCAGTTTATACGGGGTATCTACAATGCCATCGACAGCCAATTGAACAAACAATATGTGGTTGCCCTTCAACTTGATGGGGCAACCAATATACGTCTGCTGCGGTTTGGTATATACCCAAATATCCTCGAGCCGATAGTGACACTGGTCAATAGAATTTTCACTATGGCAATATTAGAAATCGCAACGCTTGGTTTCTTAGGGTTTGGGACCCAATCACCTGACATTGAGTTGGGTAAGCTAATCGCCGACAGTATCGATCTGTCTTATTTATCCCCCTGGCTTATTATACTGCCAGGTCTGCTGATTTTTATTATCATTATGGTTGTTAATATATTTACGGAAGGTTTACGTCATGCGATTATACAAGGGGAAGATTAATGGCTCTATTAGATATACGCAACTTAAGCATCGATATCACAACGGCCCAGGGCACTACACGGGTTGTTGATAAAGTATCACTACATATTGTTGATGGTTCAATACATGGTTTTTTTGGAGAGTCGGGTTCAGGTAAGAGTTTAATTGCCAGCGCTATATTAGGATTACATAACCCAAATTGGAAAGTAACAGTCGATAGAATGTTTTTGGACTCAAAGGATTTAACTAAACTCTCTCCATCTGAGCGGCGTAAGATAATGGGAAAGGAAATCGCCATGATATTTCAACATCCCCGTTCTTACTTAGATCCAAGTAAAAAAATATTTCCGCAAATAAACGAAGTTTTACCTGGTATCTCCTTAAAAGATCGAATGTTTGATAAAATAAAGCACAGTAGAAAGAAAACCTCAATTCAAAAAATAAAAGCGTTATTTCATAAAGTTGGCATTCAGAATGATCAAGCTGTATTACAAAGTTATCCTCACCAACTATCGGAAGGTATCTGCCAAAAAATAATGATCGCAATGGCGATTGCTAATAATCCAAGACTTATTATTGCAGACGAACCAACCAATGCAATGGAAGCCGTGACTCAGGCTCAGATACTGCGCTTATTGTATAAATTAAATAGGTTGCACAGTACCACTATTTTATTATTAAGTAATAACTTTGGCTCTATCTGTCATTTATCCGATTTTATTACTCTGATTTACTGTGGTCAGGCTGTTGAGTCCGGTAGTTATAAAAAAATCACTGAAAGCCCAATGCATCCTTATACAGAAGCAATGATAAAAACCACACTAAATTTTAACCAGTCTATAATCCATAAAAGTCAATTATATACATTACAGGGGAACATTCCCTCATCCAACCAAATACCAATAGGTTGTCGTTTGGGACCGCGCTGTCCGCGAGCGCAAAGAACCTGCGTAAAAAATCCTGACACTTCAAATTATAAAGGACATACGGTCCGTTGCCATTACCCAACCTTAGATGAAAAAACAGCATGACCGCACTTCTTCGCATAGATAATTTATATAAACAATACCAAGGCAGTAAGTTTTTTTTGTCCTCGGGCTTTCGTAATGCAGTAGGACCAATAAATTTCACCCTTGATAAAGGAAAAATTTTGACCATTATTGGTGAAAATGGATCAGGGAAAAGCACACTTGTACAGATGATCGCAGGCGTTATTCCAAGTACTTCCGGTGATATTTATATTAATGATCATTCTCTTGCTACCATGTCACGACAAGACAGATGTAAATCGGTGCGTATGATATTTCAGAATCCAAAAATTTCCCTCAACCCAAAAGTGACTATTGGGAAAATATTATCCGCTCCGCTGGAGTTAAATACTGATTTAACTCCAGCACAACGTAAGCTACAGATCATAGCAACCTTAGAGCTAGTTGGTTTATTACCGGATTATCTGCAATTCTACCCAAATATGTTATCAGCAGTTCAACAACATCAAGTTGCTATCGCAAGGGCGATGGTTTTAAATCCTGATGTCGTTATCGCAGATTCAATTTTATCAACCTTAGATATCTCCCTCGGTTTTAAAATAGTTAATATTTTATTGAAGATACAAGAAAAAAAAGGAGTTAGTTTTATATTTATTTCGCATCATATGAACTTAGTCCGTCATATCAGCGATCAAATTATCGTTATGCAAAAGGGCATTATCGTTGAGAATAATACAACGGATAATATATTCAATTCACCTCAAGAGATGATCACCAAAAATTTACTCAAAAGCCAACAGCCAGACTATAGGAAATAAGAGTATGATTCTTAATTGATTTATACTTTATATATTGTATATTGTATATTGTATGTTATATTTTAAAATCAATGGCTTTTAATAAAAAATTTTATTATTATTGATTGTAAGTATTCAATAGTCCAATAAAAATACGCCATGAAAACTAATCACCAGCAGCAGATGGAATCGAGCGGATTTTCACCATCCGGAAATTTTAGCAAAAAAATATATTAGCGTTCAGAAAATCATGGAGTCAATTTGGATGAACAATTATAAAAAAACGATCAGGGTAAATTATTTATTTACATTTTTATCAGCAGTGGCTATTACTTTGATTATAAAATTTTTTTTTAATCCGCTTCTTTCTCAGCAACAAGAACAGCTTATACAAGCACTAAGTTTAGATGAAGCTCCCCTGTTTGTGGATGACTCATCATTAAGTCGATTAGTTGAACACAATCAATTTTCTTACCTTAAAATAACTAACCCTCAGTTGATGCTGCCATTGGTCTATGAAAACAAACAGGCTGCAGGAATGAGTAGATTTTTATTTTCTATCCCCTCCACTTTTGTCAGCTCCGAAAATAGCACGCAGTTAATTGAATTTAAGTCTAATAATAATGCTCTATTTGAACTGTTGGCAAATATTATTTTTACCCTATATAGCGCATTAATCATTGTGTCGACATTTATAATGTTTAATTTCTATCGCCTGTTTAAAAACATTGAAATAGCACTTATTAATGAAATATCTGAGACAGCGACACTGCAGTGCCCCTATACTAAGGTTTCTGCATTATTAAATGATCAAAAACAAGCATTCCAAAACAAATTAAATGAACAGCAAGAAAAAATAACCAGATTGACGCAGCAGGCGACCACCGACAATCTCACTGGCGTTAATAACAGAAGCGCATTTCGCAAAACCTTAACCGAAATTTTAAGTGCAGAGAGCGGACAAAAACATGCCATATTATCTATTATCAGAGCAAGTGAATTACTGGCAATAAACTCTCAGCAGGGCTTCATGCAGGGTGATTTATACCTTGAAAATCTCACTGCAATTATCCATAAAGTTACCTCTCCACATAAAAACATATCGGTTTACCGAATCAGCGGTTCCGATTTTGCGTTGATAGCACCGGGGATGAGCGTCAACGAAGCGCAACAAATTGCACAGGATTTAAAGGTTCTATTTGACCAATATCAAGCTCAGCATAACCTCGGCAGTATGGCCTACAACGGCATATCATCATTCCTATCTGGACAGAAGCCTGAACAGGTATTGGCACGAACTGACTTAGCATTGGCAAAAGCTCAAACAGAAGGTATTAATAGCTGGATATTTCAACAAAGTAATGAAAATGATAACCAATTCGGACAGCAACATTGGCGTGCTGTGATCGAGAAGATTATCGCCCAAAAGGGAGTCATATTATTACACCAACCTATCCTAACACTTCCACCTGATATGGTAGGCTATGAGGAAATTTTCACTCGATTCGTATCGGATGATGGTCATGTGACACCCGCAGAGACTATTTTTGCAATGGCTCAACGTGTTGATATGATAATTAAACTTGAGCAATTAATTATTGGAGAAGTAATAAATCAATGCCGCAAGAAAACCGACCAGAACAGTCGTTGGGGGATCAATATAAGCAGCTCTGCCATGCAGAACAGTAGCTTTATCGTGTGGTTAGAAAGATTATTATTACGTGATCCTAAAGTTGCCGCATTACTCACTTTCGAAATGCAAGAAGAGTTACTCGATAGTAATATTGTTTCAAGTAAACGGGTTTTTGATATGCTCAGACGCACCGGGACACGATCTGCAATTAGTAACTTTGGTAAAGGGATTGCTTCATTTGGCCTCATTAGGACACTTAAACCTGATTTTGTTAAAATTGATTCAAGTTTAATCAATAATATTGAACTTGACAGTGCGAATCAACAATTTATAAGAATGATTATAGATGTTGCGCACCGCATGAGTTGTTCTGTTATTGCCGAAGGCGTCGAGCATTTAGCGCAAAAGCAGATATTGGAAACCATGCATATAGATGGTATTCAAGGCTTCTTAATCGCACGCCCAAGCGAACTAAGAATCCCCAGCCAAGTGAACTTGATATAGTAAATTAACATAACAATCAGATAAAATGTCCCGACAACTATTAAGTCGGGCTTTGCATCTTAAAAATTATTTTTGTACAATACCCCGCAAATCCTCGGCTCTCTTTTTCAAGGTTTATTCATGCCAGACGTACTTTCAAAAAAACAACAGTTCTCACTAAAAAAACTGAACAAATCTTTACGGAAATCCACAGGTCAAGCTATCGCAGATTATAATATGATTGAAGATGGTGACCGGGTTATGGTTTGCTTGTCGGGGGGGAAAGATAGTTTTACTATGCTTGACATTTTACTTGAGTTACGTGCTGCTGCACCCATACACTTTGAGATCATTGCCGTAAATTTAGATCAAAAACAACCTGATTTCCCCGAGTATATCCTCCCTGAATATTTACAAAAGTTAGGTGTTGATTACAAAATAGTAGAAGAAGATACCTACAGTATTGTGCAAGATAAAATTCCGGAAGGTAAAACAACCTGCAGTTTATGCTCACGTTTAAGACGCGGCATTTTATATCGGACGGCTAAAGAATTAGGCGCGACTAAAATTGCGCTTGGACATCATAGAGATGACTTATTAGCAACGCTAATGTTAAATATGTTTTTTGGCGGTAAATTAAAATCTATGCCGGCAAAACTGGTTTCTGATAACGGTGAACACGTTGTTATCCGCCCGTTAGCCTACTGTAAAGAAAAAGAGATTGAAGCCTACGCAAAACTCAAAGAATACCCCATTATTCCCTGTAATTTGTGCGGTTCACAACCCAATTTACAGCGACAAGTCACCAAGAATATGTTGAACGAGTGGGATGTTAAGTTCCCGGGTAGGCTAGAAACTATGTTTACCGCCATGCAAAATGTTGTTCCTTCACATCTTTCAGACACCTCTCTTTTTAATTTTAAAGAGATAGACAAAAGTTCCGGGGTAATTGATGGTGGCGATATCGCTTTTGATAAAGAACCGATAAAACATCACACTGAAGATATCCCCCCCTTCGAAACAGAATATTATCAACAGCATCAAGCAGTTAAAATAAAACAATTAATTTAGCGTTAAAAAGCGGCACTTCAATCTATTCGCTTTGTTACAGATCATAGTATTGTCTCTTAGAAAGCATGATCTGATCTGTTTCTAAAAAAAAGGTAGGATTAACGCAATAGTCATTTATAATCGAATACAAATTTTAATTTAATAACAATAATGGAGAAAAGTATGAGAACACCACTAGTAATGGGTAACTGGAAATTAAATGGTACAAAAGAATCTGTATCAGCTTTAATCAAAGGCATTGAAGCTGCAGCCGATTCGGCAAAAAATGTTGAAGTAGTCGTTTGCCCTCCCACTATTTTCATCGAGCAAGTAGCTAACCTAGTTGCAAATAACAGCATCGGATTTGGTGCTCAAGATGTAAGCACCAATCTTTCTGGTGCTTTTACAGGGGAAACTTCTCCTGTAATGGTTAAAGAATTTGGCGCAAAATACAGCTTAGTCGGTCACAGTGAACGTCGTCAGTACCACAATGAAACAGATGCTGTTGTAGCCGCTAAATTTGTTGCTATCCAGGCTAATGCTTTAGTCCCTGTATTGTGTATAGGCGAAACGCTAGAAGAACGTGAAACTGATAAAACATTTAATGTTGTAGAAACACAACTTAAAGCAGTTATCGATGTTGCAGGAATTGACGCATTAGAAAACTCTGTCATTGCATATGAGCCTGTTTGGGCTATCGGTACAGGTAAAGTTGCATCTTCAGAGCAAGCTCAAGATGTTCACGCGCACATTCGTACTTGGTTAGCAGAGCAAAGCAAAGTTGTTGCTGCAAAAGTACAAATCCTTTATGGTGGCAGCGTTAAAGCTTCAAGTGCAAAAGAATTATTTGCCCAGCCTGACATTGACGGTGGTTTAGTTGGTGGTGCGGCATTATTGGTTGAAGAATTTGTTGGTATTATTGAAGGTGCTAAATAGCCTTATCAATTAATACCTATAAAAGGCGCTGTTAAGCGCCTTTTTAGTTTCTCGTCTGACTTCCCGCTCTGTAATAAAAACCATTCTATATTCAAAAAGAAGAGTAGATCTAAGCATTTTAGATCATCTTGCTTGTTAAAATGGTAAGCCAGCACATGTAGTTAATGGGTATTCATTACTGATTTATTATGAGCACAAAGTCGCTAAAAAAGTGCTTTTTTTATTGAATATTAGATTATATCTACACCTCAGAGCTTTACACTATTTTGGAAGATTATCCACCAATAGGCTGAAATCAGCTCTCATTTAACTTCCAAGGGCTTCCTTCAGAGCTCACTATTAGTTCGTGCGCCTCTTTAATATCACTTTCTTGCAAGTAGTGGATTAGTAAGCTTTACAGGGCAAAAAAATGGCTTCATCAGTATTGATGAAGCCATTTATAGCTATAATTTAAAATGGGAGTGATTAAAAGGGTAAAAAATTAAATGTATATTCCAGCTCCGTTTCAGCAAGCAGTTTAGAACCAAAGTTAATCAAACGAATTCTACGTAATAGTTTTCCAGCAAAATCATAATTATCAATGTCGATTTCAGAAGCAATAATCTCAACGGTAGAAACACTACCATCAGGTAAAATGATTAGCTTAACCGTAACACTGCCTTCCAAGCTTGGGTCGCTACGCAACGCTCGGCGGTAGATAGAATAGATAGCACTTTTATTCCTATCAAACATTTGCCGAATTGATTCGCTACTGCGTTGTCCTGAAGCTCTTTCAACAGCCCGAGTGACTTCTACTTGCTTGGCTATTTCATCAACGACGGTTGCCACTTGAGCAACTTGACCAGACTGATTTGAAGCTAGTTTGCTAGCTTCCCCCACATCACTAAAACGTTTGCCCGTAATACTACCAGAGGTGCCTGTCACTTTATTTCCGAGCATAATCCGTTCCGTTTTTGCGGCAGTTCCATTACCTTCGGCTAGGCCACCGTTAGCAGTAGGGGCTACAGATGGCACGGCTTTGGCAATGTCACGCATCGCATTTAACTGTTCCGATAACGCTAACAAGCCAGATTTCTGTACTTTTTCGTCAAGCGCTTTTTCAGCTATTTGAGGCTTAGGTTCTGGTTTGGGCTTAGGTTTGAGTTCGGGTTCGGGCTTCGGTTTGGGTTTGGGTTCGGGCTTCGGTTCTGGTTCTGGTTCTGGCTTAGATTCAGCTTCAATTTTTTTCGGCTTGGGTTTAATCTCGGGCAGTTTTACTGCGGCCTTACTCTTCATTATTTTGACCAATTGTGGAGGTAACTTTTCTTTCTCTTCTCGACTTAGCTCTGGCAATTCCACAAATGAAACAAACACTGATGATAGCAGTGTTATTGCTATCATCCCTAAAGTTAGCCGGTTAAAAAACCTATTTCCGAGTTGAGTATCCCATGTTGGTAAGCTTCTATTTTCAAAATTATTCACTACAGACTAGCCCCCGTCGTTGAATGCTGAGCCTGAATGAATTGTTCATCACTCGCACCATACACTTGCTCTACAGCTAAAGAAATATTGGTATAACCAGCACCTGCAGCGGTTTGCATCACTATCTTTAAGAGAGAATAGGGTACATTTTTATCTGCCAGAATGTTAATTCCTCGGCCCTCTTCAAGCTTTTCAGCTGATAATGGTGACTTTGCACTGTAATAGTTTAACTCTTTAGTTAAACGCTCAATTTCAGCACTTTTACTCTCCTTAATGTCAGCAACCTTAACAATAGGTTTACCTTGAAGCAAAATAGTCGACTCAAAAATAGTCAGCACCAAGTTATCCCGTGCGCTTGCTTTAGAAACAGACTCAGGCAGTTGCAGCTCTTTATTATTTTGCAGAACCTGTACATCGGAAGCGTTCACCATCAAGAAAAACACCAAAATAGTAAAAATATCCATCAGTGATACTAGCGATAACTTAGAGGTTTTTTTCATTCGCGCCTGGTGGTTTTCCATGCGAACTTGTCTTGCCGATTTTTTCATTGGCTTACCTCTTGAACTGACGCTTCTAGTGATACAGTTTCTTTCCGAATCAGCGCATCACCCAATGAGATGTCTGGAAAAAGCTCTGCATCGACCACCGAGGCAACAACCACCGCTTTGTAAGAGCGTATTTTATCCATCAAAGTAATAATAGTTTGATAATTCGTCTCTTCTTGTAAGAGAAGAGACACATCCTTTTTTTGGATATTTTTACTGATTAATGTGGCTTTCAGCTGTTTGAGTGTGCTAACAAATAGATCGTAATCATAACCATTATCATCAGCCGGAATTACCTTAAGTAAATGTGATTGCGGGTAATAAATTTCAATCTGCTGTTTAAATACCATAATTTCAATCTGCTTTTGCTCATCGCTTAGCAGCTGAGATTGTTCAGTTGTGTCGATTAACTGAGGTAACTTAAGGTCTAACACGGTAATATGTGAAAATACCATCATCATCAAAAGCACCGGCACCAACACAATCATCAAATTCATAAACGAAGTGATATCTAGTTCTACGTCTTCACGCTTGATCCTCTGCTTTCTAAACATAATTAAAACCCTAACTACTTAGTTTCAACATTAGAAAGCAGATTGTTTTTGGCGATAATATTTAAAAACTTAACACCCGCTATTTCTAGATTAGTGATAATATCTAAGGTTTTAGTTTGCAACACTGCGTGGAAACCCAGCAATGGGATAGCTGCAATAAGACCAAATGCAGTGGTGTTCATCGCCACCGAAATAGATTCTGACAGCAAGCTTGCTTTTTCAGATGGATCCGCATTTGCGACTGCTGAGAATGCGGCAATAAGACCAATAATGGTTCCTAATAGTCCCAATAAGGTGGAGATATTCGCCAAGGTTGCTAAATACTGAGTACGCTTTTCAAGTTGTGGTAATGCATCCATTACTCCTTCTTCCATTGCATATTCAATTTCTTGACGCTCAGTGGTTTGCTTCATGCGACGGATACCCGCTTGAAAAATACCGGTAATTTCTGATTTCTCTGTTAATAATGCAATATTGTTGAATTCAAGATTTTTTAACATTGGGTTAATAATTGCGATCGCTTTACCATTTTGACGTGACACTCTAAATAAATAGATCGCACGCTCAAGTGCAATAGCTAAACCAATAGCTAACACGATTGCGATCGGTAGCATGAAGTCGCCACCTTCCTGGAAAAAACGAATAATTGTATCGAACATAAAGTACTCCAAAAAATGTAATATGATTATTAAAATATTATTATTAAAATATTATTATTTTAGTTTGGTAATAATAATAATTGCTGATAACGAAGTGTTACTCTAAGAATGAATTCTCGAAAATATACTTGAACTCCCATCCAAATCCTTTAACTATGCAATAACTATAAATAATTCACTGCCCCAATTTCTAAGCCTATATTTATTGCTCTATTTTATTTTGCCATTAATGGTCTGCCTTAAAGTATTCCATTTCGCGGGCTAAACTAGCTGCATCCAGTGGTCTAAATTTTCGCGTATTTTTGTCATTAACCAGCTGAACCGTTACCTCACTAAATACTTCAGATTTTTGCCAAGGCACAATAGTCATGACTTTAGGCTGCTCTTTATCGCCAATAATGTCTGATTGAAACGACAGTACCTTAGGTGGTTTTTCTTTAGTCACCTCAGCACTAGCCCATGGCACTAACAACAACATCACGGCCACTGTAAACATTTTCATTATTTACCCCTTGTTCGCTTGCGCTATTTGACGCTTAACATCACGGATCCAGCCTTTCACTCTGCGGTTACCCTCTGGGTTGATCAATTGATATATTTGATAGTTTTCAACTGCAGAAGTTTTTTGGTTTAAATATAAATCCTGCAAAATTGCAAGATTTAAATACGCATCAGAAAACCCCGGCCATGCAGAAATAGCCGCTTGATAACTTTTTTCGGCTTCAGTAAATTTCCCCATCTTACGCTGCAAGGCACCTAAACGATTATGTGCATAATAATTGTGCGGATTGGCACTCACCGCTGCTTGATAATGCTGCATTGCCGTAGATTGATCCTGCTGCTTAATAGCAACATCTCCGAGCTGCAGCTCAATTCCAGAAAACTCAGGATGTTGATTTAGTAAACTTAGCAAAAGCTGCTTTGCCGCCTCTAGCTGATGACTATTTTTTAACGCTAAGGACTGTGTAAATGATTCAGTTAATGAATCAGATACTATCTCAGCCGTTGACAGATAAGCATTAGGTGAGGTTAAAAGTGCTTGTTTACGTAACTCATCAGCACTAAGTTCAATCTTAACGGGAATATTCTCCTGCGGCAGTAATTCCGATACTTGCGGTGCCAAGCTGCAACCGGTTAACGTGAGCAACGCTAAACCCGTCAGCGTTTGTCTATTAATAAATCTCATTAACATCCTCAACAATAATTTCTGGTTTGTAATAACGACCAGATTGCAATTTACTTAGCTCATTAAAGCTCTTTTTAACCCATTCATCATAAATCCCTGAATAAACACTATTGCTGTTACTTATATGGATCGCAATAGCTTGGTCTTCAAACGGGAAAGCTTGCCCTTCAAGTAAAATATCATAGCGCTCCAGACCTAACTCCCCCAAGCCCGTTGGTCGCTCAGAATCCATCAGATCTTTGGCTAATTGTTGATAGAGTCTTGCCAGCTCATAGGTTGCTGCGGTTGAAAAATCAGCAACTTTATAATCAAGTACACGGTTAAGCGCAACAACACTCTGATTAAGCAGGCCTTGCTTTTTAGTCAAGCTTTTTGCCAATGGCAATTTCAACTTGGTATGCTTAAATTTAGCGACCGGTATTTTACTTAACTCGTTCGCAGACATTGCCGCTAAATAACGGGAACGGGCACTGCGAGTCTCTCCTGCATTAGTGTCACTAGCAATCAGCTTGGTCAACCAAAATTTACGTTTTAGAGGCTGCTGCGTTTTTAAATAGTACTCACTCAATATAAACTGTGCTTCAATCAAATTAGCTAAAGGCTTAGGGTAGGTATGGGCATAAGTTCGATAAGTGCTCATAGCCTGATCAGCATCACCATCCTTTTCGTAGGATTGTGCAGCCAACCATAATAATTCGTGAGCACCTTCATCTGTTGGATTATTCTCCCAGCCCAGCTTTAAGTATTTAGCCGCTTGTGACCATTGTTCAGTTTCCTGATAAGCAAAGGCTAATTTAGTCGATATATCTGCGCTTAATCGGTGGCCATCAAAACGCCGATTAAAGTCAAGCAGTTGATCAATCGCTTCATTATACTGCTGCTGATTAAGCAGGTGAGTCGCTAAATCATATTGAGCATTAATACGCACTTGGCTATTAGGAACAACCTTAATTAAACGTTTTAAATGCGTAATCACCGCTCCCATATCCGAGGATTCACTGGCGATTTCAGCTTCAATTTGCCGGTAAATAGTCAGACCTAACTGCTCTGATAACCCCTTATAAATTTTATCATTGGTCGCTAATATACTAAGGATTGCAGCATAACTGGACTCTGCATCAGAAAACTTTTTCAACTCAAACTGGCTATGGGCAATAACTAGCTGTGCAGAGTGAGTCTGTGCATTCGACAGGCGATCTCTCTCAAGCAATGCTTGCTGAGCAAAAAGCCAAGCTTGTTTATATTGCTTATTTTTAAAGCTATCTTGAAATAAGTTTACCTGCAAACTAATGCTGCGCGGATCGCTCTTAAAAGTCTCTAAAAAGAAATTAATAGCAGCGAGTTGCGCGGCTTTATATTCGGCAGTTTTTTTCGTGGCAGCGCGATTAATTAGCAAAGTATCATAAACTAAAATAACAGCATACGCAGCATCAGCACGGTGATTATTGGCTTTAAACGGCTCAATTTCAGTTCCGTTGATGGCCACCGGCGCAGAATTAATCTCACTGCTTACTACCTGCTGATATTGATCAATAGCGGCATCAATATTGCCTGACTTAAGCAAGGTTTCAGCATAATAATAACGAATCGATGCGTGTGCTTGATCATCGGGAAAGTTGGCTAAATATTGCTGATAATCTCCTGCAGCAGCTTGATAATACTCAGTTACTTTTGTAGCTAAATCATTATTACCTTGCTGCCACTGAAGCTCTAGCCTTTGAGCTGCAGCATGCTGATTTTGCGTCTTAACTTTTAACAGTTGCTTTAATGTCTGCGCAGCTTTTTTGCGTGTATGACTCTTTTTACCAAGCCAATAATCATTAGTCAGCTGATAGTCAGCAATAAATGTTTTTTGTTGTTCAAGCACTAAACCGGGAAAGCGCCCTTGCGTTAATAGGTTGATTTTTTTTAGTGCAAATAAAACCGAAGTTTCACTATTTGGATAACGCTGAATAAAAGCCTCTAGTACATCAGCCGCTTCGGTATAACGCTGTTTCTTTAACAGGTTATCGGCTAACAACTCATAATTTAGTTGCTCATATTGGCGCGGTCCCACTGCAGAATAGTGTTTTTGAATACTCTTGGCACCATTAGCTTGACTAAAAATCAATGTCATTATCGCAAATGTGTCCCGTAATAACAGCTGCTCTTTCTTGCTTAGCGTATTGCTGATATCGTCTACGCTATGGATGCGTGAAGCACGTTCTGCAGGGATTAATCCATCCAAAATATCAGTATAATTAGCCAACGCTTCCGAGTGACGCTCTAACTTAAAGTTGCTCCAACCTTCCATATACAAAGCAAAACTGTAATAGGGATTATTTCCCCGCTTATCAACAACCTGCTGATAACTGCTCAGTGCCAATTCATATTTTCCCTGGCTATATAATATTTCAGCTTGCCTAAAGTAGAGCTCCACTAAATACGCTGTGTTTGGGTGATCATTAATAATAGATTGGATAACAACCAGACTATCTTCTTGCATACCTTGTAAATCATAGGCTTTAGCTAATTGATACATTAACTTGTCAGCTTCTTGACTATCGGGAACTTCAGCTAAAAATTGATTAATAGAAACAACTGCACGCTGATAATAAGCGTTCGCTTTCTCAGGAGAATCCATTTGCATCTGCTCAAGTAGCATAACATCAATATTGATAATCCACTGTTTGATTTTTAAGGCTAATTCCGGGTTATCAATGCCCTCAAGAATAATTTGATAAGCGGCACTTAAATTAACGAGTGGCAGCTTGCTCATGACAGGTTTGCTCTGCAATGTAGGGGATAAATCTAGCGTGGCCAATGTTTTACCACGATCACCTACCTGCGGCTCGAGGGCGGTAGCACAACCCCCTAAAATGGCTGCGCTAACAGCCAGTGCTAAAATGCGCTTTTTATTCATGGTAATACTTTCTCATTAAGCTTAGTGACGACAGCAGATTTATCTGTATTACGGCTATCACGAAGTCTTACCATAGCCAATTCTGAATGAGTGATATAATCTTCAATATCATCAAGTTGACTCACTAATAAGCCTTCAAATCGTTCTGTTACACTCACAATCACTGTTTGTGAGTGCTTTTCTGCCTGCTCTAACTGTTGATTTATTTTGGTGAGTTTTTTGGTCAATAATTGTCCATCACGATTTTCCAGTTCTAGCACATATTTTTGCTGTGCAAGTAAGGCATTCTTGGTGGCCAGCATTTCTGGTGTTAAATAATAATCGCCGATATGCCATATTAAACCACCAGCAACACGATTGAGACGCTCTCGTAAAAGGGAATAATCTTTATGATTTACATCTATCGTATCAAGCGCAGCTTCCAATGTTTGATAACGATTATAGGCTGACAGCAAGCCTTTCTGCTCACCCCCTAAATTATCTTCGCTGAAGTAACTACCCATTAATTGCCTGGTCAGGCGATTAAGCGAATTATCAATGTCCTGCAGTTTATTTTTTTCTCTGCCTAGCAGCTTTTCTGCCAACTTAATTTCACTCGTCGGCAATGTTTCCAAAGTGATGCTCGAGTCTACATAATAACGCTGAGCCATAGCTAATAACTGACGCTGCCATACCGCTAGTTGTAAACGCAAACCTTCCGTTTGCTTAAGTGCGGTAAGGCTACGCTGAAATTCAGGAGAGGCTATTTGGGCGTAATCATCAATACCTTTAGGCAAACGTAAGCTAACTTGTCCAACCTCTAAAAAATTTTTACTGCTGCTTTCAAGCAGAGACGATAGATAGCCTGGTTGATTCATTCTAGCCCGTTCAGCCGTTAATGAACCTTTAGCCTCGATAAAGTGTTGTAGGGCATTTTGATAAGCCGCGTAAGCCTGTTCCGGTTTACCTAAGCGATCTAATGCATAAGCACTAAGCATATAACCTTGGTTAACATAGCTTGAACCACTGTCACGCGCCGCCAGTTGCTGCCAAACAGCTAAGGCACTGTTTAAGTCATTTTGATAATAAGCCACCTTGCCCATACCCAACATAGCGGACTCGGTATCGATACTATTAAGTGTTACCTGCCTAAAGCTTGCCATCGCCTGGTCATAGTCTTTTAAATCGCTATAAATATAAGCTTTTGCTAAATAGGCTCTATCTATAATCGCATTAAGTTGTTCGGTAAATCGCAAGGCATTAATACTCATATTGCCACGATAAGCCAAGCTTTCCAGTTCATTTTGCTCAGTCACCGCAGATACCGACAGCAATGCGAGTGCTGTCTCCGTATCTTGTTGCTCTAGTACTTTTATTGCATGATTAAATGCGAGGTAACGATGTTTAATTGAACCCGGTGATATGTGCTGCTTTGCCATCGTTAACTGTTTATCATTATCTAATGCAATAGCAAGTTCACCAGATAGATAATAAAACTCATCAGAATATTTAGGGAGTAAGTGATCACCGATCATATCGTGGGCTTGCTGGGCTTTATCAAGGTTGCCCTGCTGGTAAAAGCCTTGCATTAATACAAAGAAGACATAATCATGTTCAGCATTCGGCAAGTGTTTAGCAGCAGACTGTTGTTTAAAGTAACGCTCAAAGATTTTACCAGTATTATCATCAGAATTAAAATCAAAGTGCACAACTAAGCCGGCATGCAGCAGGTTTGTTTTTACATTTAACTTTTCACCCTTTAGTTTGGCATACTCAAGGGTGGTTAAAGCATGCAGGTATTCACCCTGGTGGTAATAAAAAAGAGCTTCTCGTTGTAACATGTTTTGTTCAGGCTTCGCGATTATGTTATTGGCATAACCTACGGGCAAATAAGTGCTAATCAGTAGGGCTGCAGCGGCTAACTTAGTCATCTTCCCTGCGCTTAACAAAGAGCGAATAGTCGTTATTTTCATAGACACTCCTCTACAGCTTCAGTAAGCCGAGTACGGCATAGCTTGCATTTTTAGGCTGTTCTGCACTTAATAAAACCGAGTAAGCCTGACTATCTTTCGTAAATTGATGAGTTAGTGCTCGCTTAACGGGTAAACCAAAGTTATCCGTACCACTAATAAAAGCAACCAGTTTATGCTCTCCCGTTGGCAATGATCCAACATAAAACTTATCTACACCGCCGCGCTCTAAAGCAGCAGTTTGCCGAGCAGTATAGTGTTTATGAATTAATTCATTATCATCAAGCAACACCTTCAGTTCGCTTATACGAAATGATAGCTTAGTGTTAATCGCAAAATGTAACGCCAGTTGCTTATTTTTAGGATGAAACAGCTCGTCTTCCAGTTGCGCCATCTCAGCACTGATCATAACTGTGTCTTTTTTAAGCTGCTCTAATGTTTTACTGTTTTCTGCGCTAGCAGCACCCATAAACAGCACCCCTGCCACCATGGCAAAATAGAGTATAAACTTCATTATATTTCCTTACCTAAGATTCCTAGATTAAAAGTAGTAGCCCAAGCCTAAAGTTGCTTGTGGCTCTAAAACCCAGCCATCGGCGTCCTCTAATGCACTGTAAATGTTGCTGCGAACTTCTGCACGTACAGAAACGTTCTCAGACAGCATCATACGGTAGCCTGCACCGAGAACAACAGAGGAAAAATCACTTCCTTCAGAGCGAATCAGGCCCGCTCCAGCAAGAACATAAATTGATGATTTAACACGAAAATCTGATCTTAGGTAGGTATCTTGATATAGGCTGTAGCCAATTACCAGATTAGTCGCAGTCATATTTTCTACTGGTTCTGAATCATTATTGACAATGCCTTTAGTAAGCACTAGTGACGCCTCAGTAAACCAGTGATTATGAAAGTGATAAGCTAACCTTACACCTGCTGCCACACTGTTCCCACCATCAGCATCGACTAAACCGCCCACAATGCCGACCTCAAGATCTCGTGATTTTATGTCTAACTTCACCGTATCACGCTGAATAACTGGCTCTATAACACTGGCTACATTATCTGCAGCAAAGACAGTTGTTGAGGAAAAAAAAAGCGAACAGACTAAAAGTCTCGGACGAGTAAACATATAAATCTCCTTAAAAGCCACAAGCTGTGGCTTGGGCGCATTAAGCCCAATTTACCATTGATATGGTTAGTGTTGGTATTAGTACTAGTCGAATAACTTATCGTCGGTATTCGCCTTTGATTTTAAAAAATCGAGTACTGAAGAATTGTCGAGGCTTACTTCTTGACCTGCAAGGGTGGTCAATGCGGAAATATCTTGTTCGGCTAACCAACCCTTTACACCCGACAGAGTTTGTACCTGCAGAAAACCAACTCGACGAGCAAGTATCTGTAATTGCTCGCCTTTTTCAACAGCATAAAATTTTTGTCCCATATCAGTGTAATTGTACA
>JBLHWW010000010.1:0-38938 GCA_047629075.1 Psychromonas sp.
AAACACAAAAAACGGTTGCCGGTGATGAAGTTGCATTGGAAGAAGCTGCCAACCAAATGCGCGACATGAAGCAAAGCTCTAAAGGTCAAGTAAATGCTAGTGTTGATATGTCTGCGGTTAAAAAAATTATTGTTGCTTGTGATGCGGGTATGGGTTCAAGTGCAATGGGTGCAAGTCTACTACGCAAAAAAGTGCAGGCTGCAAATTTAAATATCGAAGTTATTAATAGTGCGATTAATGATTTGCCCGGTGATGTTGATATTGTTGTTACTCATAAAGACTTAACCGACAGAGCACGTAAGCATGCACCAAATGCAGAGCATATTTCATTAACTAATTTCTTAGATAATGCGATCTATGATGGTTTGGTTAAAGATCTTAAATCAGCTAAAAGCTAGGTTGAGTAAAAAAGTCTGAAGGTACTGTCTTTCAGGGATCTAAATAAAAAAGGCTAGATTTTCTAGCCTTTTTTACATTTAGGGAAATATTTATGATAAAAACATACATTTTGGCCTGCACAATATTGAGCGTTTTTTTATTGGCAAGCCTTTATCGGATGCGAGTATTGCAGTAACCTTACAGCCGACTGCTGACCGTTAAACCGTTAAACAAGTCGAGCAGGCTTGGAAAAGCTTAAATAATCACGCGATGAAGACCTGCTGACGACACTTATTTACCCCTTAGATTGAACCATTAGATTGAAAAATCATGCCAAAATTTTCCCGCCTAAAATTTGATATTGATATTGTTGAAACGCTTTCTGAGGCAGAAACAGCTTATGTTTTTTTTACCGCCAGTTTTGATCTGTTTGAAGATGCCATAGATATATTAATTCAAAATGTTTTTAGAAAAGATGATTATGCGGTGAAATATGCTGTGGAGCCCTTATTAAGCAATGATGGTCCCTTGGCACATTTAGCTATTCGTCTCAAGCTGTTATACGGGTTGGGGCTGTTATCTCAGAATGCTTATCAAGATATTGAGAAGTTTATTGCCTTAAAAGAGTTTGTCCAGTCGAAAGGTGAATCAATAGATTTTCTTTCAGCTCTGCTCCTTGAACGCATAAATGCGATTAGTGCAATGGCTGAAATGATTCCTCTCAAGATAGATGATAATCAAGCAGAAGAAAGTTCGCATTTTATAGTACAGATGAAACTGGATCATAATAGACAGGTCATTAAGTCGTCATTGATTCTGGCCATCACTGAAATCATAAAAGAACTGCATAGAGATACTTCATTAAGCTAAAAATTATTCCAAGGTAGCAAAAATATTCCGCTGTCATCTAGCAACAGAGCATGCTCATGCGAGGCTAAAATCCACGCTAAAATAACATAGCCAAACTTACCATTCTGAATCCGCTTATCGATCATTAAAAAAACGCCCAATGCAGTGCATCGGGCGTTTTAGAAGGACAGGAATGTCAACTTAGGCCAAAACCAGGTTCACCTGATCATTTAATTAAAGCAGGCCACTCGTGGAACCTAATGCTAAAATTAAAGCGTTGCCAGTGCCGCATTTAATATTTTGCTTGGACGCATTGCCGCTGCCATTTTCAGCGGATCTGTGTGGAAGTAACCGCCTAAATCAACTGGAGCGCCCTGCGCTGCATTTAGCTCAGCCAGAATCTTTTCTTCGTTGTCAGCAAGTGCTTTAGCAAGGGGTGCAAATTTCGCCTGCAGTTCAGTATCTTTAGATTGTGCGGCAAGCGCCTCAGCCCAATACATAGCAAGGTAGAAATGGCTGCCACGGTTATCAATTTCTTTAACTTTACGTGATGGAGATCTATCTTTTTTCAAGAATATTCCATTCGCAGCATGCAATGTTTCAGCAAGAATGAGCGCTTTCTTATTATCTGTTTTTTCTGCCATATCTTCAATCGACACAGCAATAGCTAAGAATTCACCGATCGAATCCCAACGTAAATGCCCTTCTTCAATAAACTGCTGAACGTGTTTAGGCGCACTGCCTCCGGCACCCGTTTCAAATAAACCACCACCAGCAAGAAGAGGAACAATTGAAAGCATTTTCGCACTTGTGCCAAGCTCTAGGATTGGAAATAAATCGGTTAGGTAATCACGTAATACATTACCTGTAACAGAAATAGTATTTTTACCTTCTGAAACACGCTGCAGGGTAATTTTAATTGCTTCGATAGGCGATAAAATGCAAATGTCCAAACCATCTGTATCATGATCTTTTAAGTAAGCATTCACTTTACTGATAAGGTTCGCATCGTGAGCACGTTTTTCATCTAACCAGAAAATAGCTGGTTGTCCAGTTGCTCTAGCACGGCTGACCGCGAGACGTACCCAATCTTGAATTGGAGTGTCTTTAGCCTGGCACATGCGCCATATATCACCTTCTGCAACGGCATGTTCCATTAACGTATTGCCGGCTTGATCAATCACTTTAACGCTACCGGCTTCTTTGATAATAAAAGTTTTATCGTGCGAGCCATACTCTTCGGCTTTTTGAGCCATTAAGCCCACATTTGATACATTACCCATAGTCGCAGGGTCAAATGCACCATTTTCACGGCAAAAAGAGATAGTCTCCTGATAAATGCCTGAGTAACAACGATCTGGAATCATCGCTTTAGTATCATGAAGTTTTCCATCTAAGCCCCACATGCACCCTGAAGTACGGATAGCAGCCGGCATAGAGGCATCAATAATCACATCACTTGGTACATGTAAATTACTGATCCCTTTGTCTGAATCAACCATTGCAAGAGCAGGACCCGTTGCATAAGCTTCTTGAATATCAGCTTCTATCTGTTCTTTTTGTTCTGCAGGTAAATTTGCTATTTTGGCATAAACATCACCCAGACCGTTACGGGGATCGACACCCAACTCGGCAAATAGGGTCTTGTGTTTAGCAAACACGTCTTTAAAGTAAACCGTCACCGCATGACCAAACATAACCGGATCTGATACTTTCATCATGGTCGCTTTAAGATGCAACGAGAGCATAATATTATTCTCTTTAGCATCTTTTATTTGTGCTTCAAAAAAATCACGTAGTGCTAAACAACTCATTACCGATGAATCAATTATCTCACCCTTTAATACGGGTGTTGATGCTTTTAATACTGAGACTGCACCGGAATTCGACGTAAATTCAATTTTGACATCATCAGCTTGCTTTAATACAACTGACTGTTCGCTGCCATAAAAATCACCTTCGGACATATCTGCAACATGTGATTTTGAATCTTTAGACCAAGCTCCCATACGGTGAGGGTGATCCTGTGCATACTGTTTAACCGCATCAGCCACACGGCGGTCGGAATTACCTTCACGTAAAACAGGATTTACAGCACTGCCTAATACTTTTGCGTAACGCGCTTTTGCTTCTTTTTCTGCTTCGGTTTTTGGGTTTTCAGGGTAATTAGGGATATCAAAGCCGTGTGATTGTAATTCTTTAATTGCGGCATGAAGCTGTGGAACTGAAGCGCTCACATTAGGTAATTTAATGATATTAGCCTGCGCTGTTTGAGCAAGCTCACCCAATTCGGTCAATGCATCGGCCTGCTTTTGTTCGGCACTTAAATGATCAGGAAAATTAGCCAGAATGCGGGCAGCTAAAGAGATATCGCGCGTTTCAACTGTTATATCTGCGGCCTGTGTAAAAGCACTAACGATGGGAAGTAGAGAATAGGTTGCAAGTGCGGGTGCTTCATCTGTCTGTGTGTAGATGATCTTTGCAGATTTATCTGTCATATTTATTCCTTTAACAAGTTTTAGAATGTTTATTGGCTAGTGATCTACTAAAAAAATGGACCGTAAAGCAGATGTATTAGTTATAACGCATGGGTGAAAATGTTGTGGATTTGTTACTTCATGATATTTTAGTGCATCATAATAACGAAAAATGTTAAATAGTCCAACAACCTCCTCGCTATTTTAACTTTCTTGGCCAGCGGCTTGGCTTTCTTATATATGGTGCAGTGCAGTACGGCTGGGCTTGTTTTGTCCATTAATCCCCTCTTCTGTTACAATGCATTTTTATTTATTTTTAAGGTGTTTTCGTGATCAAAACTAAAAATTCCAATAAAAAATCAATCTGGTTTTCGAAAACCAAAATAGGCAATGCAAAAATGTCTTCTGCGGGTAAGCACAAAAGAAATAAAGAACAGCTGCCGCCCGTAAGCGATGCAACCCGCAAAATACTTTTATTTAATAAACCCTTTAATGTATTAAGTCAGTTTACTGATCAGGACAATCGTCACACATTAAAAGATTATATTGATATCCCTGAGGTCTATGCTGCGGGTCGGTTAGATCGTGATAGTGAGGGATTATTATTATTAACCAATGATGGTAAGTTACAAGCCAAGATCACTGAACCCGACGCTAAAACCAGTAAAACTTATTGGGTACAAGTTGAGGGCAGACCGACTGAAGCGGATCTGCAAAAATTACGTGATGGCGTTAATCTTAAAGATGGTTTAACCCTGCCAGCCGGTATTGAGTTAATGAAACTGCCCGCTATTTGGGCGCGTGTCCCTCCTATTCGCGAACGAGCTAACATTCCGACTACTTGGTTAAGTATTACCATTAGTGAAGGTCGTAATCGTCAGGTTCGGCGTATGACGGCGCATATTGGTTTTCCAACCCTGCGTTTGATTCGTTATCGGATTGGTGATTGGACGATTGATGATATTGATAATGGGCAATATAAATTGCTATAGATTTTATTTTTAGCTGTAATCTCTATTATCTAGCCGATTAGCTTGGTTTGTAGGCTTTCGCTTGCAGGCATTTGTTGTAGCTTTCATCGTTGGTCTTCCGCCCTTGATGGCGTGTTACTTTCACTTGTTTCCATGCTCTGCTTGGAAAAGCAGAATATACATAGCCGATTTGATTGGTTTGTAGGCTTTCGCTTGTGGGCTGATATCTTATCTTTCGTCGTTGGTCTTCCGCCCTTGACGGCGTGTAGACGATGAGAAACCGAAACGCAGTTTCGCAGTTCGAGGGAGTCATGCTCTCTCAACAGCAAGAGAAAAGTAACCAAAAGAGTGCCGTTCCGAGACGTTTTTTTATTCTTGCCTGCTCAATAACTTCTTAACGCACCGGCTCGGACAGCACATCCATGTGCAGAGCCGAGCCTAATGAAATCTTCCATGATTTCTTTTGCTAAAATCATTTCCCAACCAAGAAAAACGTACGGAAATTGCCTAGCCGCATTGGTTCGGTTTACTGGTCCTTAAACAAAATACAGCACCCTACTTCCTATCTTGTAAAAACTAATACACCCCGCCGTCTTATTTAGATTCCATGTTTCCACCGTAAATACGGAATAATTCCGCCTTCCACAATGGCTAAATCTTATTACAAATTGTAACCATTTGATAAGTCCCCTCAAAACATGTAATGTTATTTTAATCACAAATTATTGACAACTGAATTTCTTGTGAAATAACGGAATTTTTCCGTCTAAAAAATGTTAGCTATTTTTAACCTAAACGAAGGAGTAAATTATGCAAAACAATTTCATCAATGCGATATATTCTAAAAACAAAGTAAAAGTTACATTTTATTCGAAAGAAGATGGTAGAAATTTAGTCCGATTATGTGCTCCGATGGATTTTGGCCCAAGCCGTAGAGCGCATAATAAATCAGATCGTTTCCATATGTGGGATTACGAAAGTGATCAAAAAAATCACGTTCTTGGCCTTTTACCTGAACAAGTTGTAAATATTGAAGTTCAACCTGCACACTTTGATCCAAGTGAGTTTGTTACTTGGCAACCCAATTGGCTTGTTGCTAGAGACTGGGCCGCACAGTCCTAAAACAATAGCTAACAAGTCAAATCACTGAACTCATTACAGCTGTCGAGTTTTCTGCCAATAAAAGGCAGGGCAGCACATCCACCTGCAGAGCCAAGCCTAGTGAAATCATCCCTGATTTCTTTTGCTAAAGTAATTTCCCAACCAAGAAAAACGTACGGAAATTTCCTAGCTGCATTGGTTCGGTACTTTAGAAACCAAAAGGTTTACCTGTCCTCGATTAGTCCTGCCTCATTGCAAATTAGAGGCAAAAGGCAAGACGCGACCGTATTGACGCGATGCTTACTAAAGTGGTTCACATCACAAGAAAAATAGATCTGAATTTCGGTAGCTGCATTAGTTTGGTATTCTAATATATTGAATTTCCTATGAAATAAGGGAATAGACGGATTTATTGCTCTAACTTAGAGTACTATAGAAAAAATTTTATTGGTTGAGGAACTGTAATGGCAATTAAGCACGTAATACTGCATGAAGTAAAACGAGAAAACGATGGTTCCCCTGTTATCAGTAGTCTTCGTGATACGGAAAACTCTATTGAAGGATTAGGAGTTAAGCTTACAGAACAATTGATTCAATTGTTTGATCAATCAAGTCTGAATATCGGTGAATTTGGGGTTGATGGCGATCCTAACCTCGAACCAGCTTTTGAACAGCAACTTAAGCAGTTTTATAATGTTGAATCTATGTCTTGTCACTCTTTTGTTGATATGACAAAAGCAATGGCGACCCGTTATAGCGAGATTATTAGTGCACCAAAACTTCAGAGTGTGAAGGGAGGCATATTGGTATTTTACGAATATGACTACAATAAGAGCATTCAGTTAGCAGTAGCCATTCTTGATCGTATTGATGGAATTGACGCTAAAAGTGGTTCTCTAGATCTAACCCCTTCAACTATCATTGATTTAAACCGATTACATTTAGGAGCAGCAATCGATCTAACCAAATGGCATGCAGGTTTGACTCACCGCCACATTAAATTTAAAACAGGTCAATCGGTTGATATGCGGGAGTATTTTGAGTTGTTTGTTGGCTGTCAAAGAGATAAGCAAGCAGCACTACGAGAGACAACTGCACTTAAAAATGCAATCAAAACGTATTCTGAAAAGCTGAATCTGGATGAAGATACAATACAAGACAAACTGGAAGTTGCGCACAAGTTTATTCAGGACCAGAAGAAAAATGGTAAGGAAGTGTTACTCAGTCATATCGCTAATGCTGTTTTTCCTGAAAATTCAAAAGCATTTTTAACAGTGGCTAAAAATGATACACATAATATAAGTGAACAGATTGCGATAAGCCCTTCAGAGTTAAAACGGTATGTGCGTTTAGCTGGACGTGGTAAAGGAATATCAATCAGTTTTAACAACGATTTGCTAAACAAAACTGTTAAATACGAAAATAAACAACTAATTTTTACAGATATACCGGAGTCATTGAAAAATAGTATTCTTGAACTTCAAGGTAAAAATGTAGAGGGACATCGTTAGAAATGAATATTGATACGTTAAATTTATACAAAAATATCAGTGAAAGTATGACTGATGTAGTGATCAGTGGTAATGACGTATCTGGTATGGTTGAATTTAATAAAGAACTTATCAGTAATTTGAGAAAATTAGAAGCGGTTGAATTATCCTCTGCTACTTTTGATGTTTATAATGGAGGAGTATATGCTGATGCTTTAACTGTAAGCGACGATCTGAAGCCTAAACACTTTGAAGCATATGACAAAGCAAAAATTGAGATCAGTAAGCAGTCAAGACAGCACCCTGAGTATTTTATTTGTGAAGATTGGAATGACTTGCTGGCTTATCCTACATATTTACTTTCTCCTGTAACAGCGGTTTATTTAAGTAAACGTAATGAAATTGTATCTCTGGATAAGCCTAATCAATCTTTTCAGGCATATTTAGCTATTTCAAGAATATGTGATCTTATAGATAAAGTGTCACATACTAAGATAGCTGATGATTACATTATTTTATGCGGACAACCGTTAAAAATTAATTTCAAATTAAATGAAGATGCATTGAGCTCAGATATCAACACTCAATTTTTAGATGAGTTATTAGAAAGAGATCAACATAAAGAAGCTATGTATAGTTTGATCAGAGAATCCTTATATAGTTTCTTAAGTGGTCTTGATAAAAACACTCGATTTCAACATCTATTGACCCATTTCAATGCGTTTGCTAGTAAGCTTCTTGTTAGTTATGAACAATTTGTTCGTAATTATTCATTTGATAAGGTTCGTCGAGAATATCAAGAAAAAACAACAGAATATATTGGTAAAATTAATAAAACTTATGATGATGTAGCAGCAAAAACACTATCAATACCGCTTGGAGTATGGTTTGCGGTTTCTCAGATACAAACAGGAGATATAGATAGCTTTGAGTTTTTAAAGAATATTGTATATTGCTTTATGATTTTATTCTTAGTTATCGTTGTTTGCTTTAGTTTGTGGGGGCAATTTTCACTGCTGGGATCAACAAAAAATGAATACAAAGAACTGTTTACTCGTTTAAAGTCAGAGCTGGATAATGACCAAGAGAAAGAATTAGATACGTTGGAGAAAAAGCTTGATAATCGGAATACTATTGTTTGGAATAAATTAGCATCGACTATTATTTTCGCTATTTTTATGTTGTCAGTGACCGTTTTTGTTACCTACCAAGCGGTTGGTTCAACAATTCCTTAAAGAAAAAAGGCTTGACAGCCAAACCTTTTTAATTGAGACAACTCTTCAAACATATAAAGCCAACCGTAGCGGCTAGTTCCTTCGGACCGAAAAAATGTTAATTATTAATTATGAAAAAGGCTGGATAGCCAAACCTTTGACTGGAGAACTAAGTAAAATCACGAAAAATGGAACAGCAAAAGCCCACACCTCTTCAAGTATATAACCCGACTGTAGCGGCTAGGCAATTTCCGTACGTTTTTCTTGTGATGACCAATCACTTTAGCAAAGAAAATCATGGATGATTTTATTAGGCTCGGCTCTGCACATGGATGTGCTGTCCGAGCCGGTGCGTTAAAAAGTGGTTGGGCAGTACAAGATAAAAAAACGTCTCGGAACGGCACTCTTTTGGTTACTTTTCTCTTGCTGTTGAGAGAAAAGTAACACGCCGTCAAGGGCGGAATACCAACGATGAAGGCTACGAAAAACGCTCACAAGCGAAAGCCTACAAACCAATCAAATCGGCTATGTATATTCTGCATTTCCAAGCAGCGCATAGGAACGAGTGAAAGTAACACGCCGTCAAGGGCGGAACTCCCTCGAAGAATAAAAACCATCAGCTCACAAGCGAAGGCTTACAAACCAATCAAATCGGCTAGGTTACAAACTCATTAAAGATTCTCGACTAAAGATCTCGAGAATGACGATGTATATTTTCTTTTGCGATTAAAAGAGCATGACTCCCTCGAAAAATAAAAACCATCAGCTCACCAAACCAATCAATCAAATCAGCTAGGTTATACACTCATTAGAGATTCTCGACTAAAGATCTCGAGAATGACGATGTGTATTTTGTTCGTCTGTTGAAAGAACATGACTCCCTAGACGAATAAAAACCATCATCTAGCAAGCGAAATCCTACCCACCAGCGTTAGCTGCAAAAGCCCAAGCTGGTGCGTTGAAATTCGGCGTATTGGCCGCGAATAACCGGCCAGAGCACTGTTACTTAATCCTCGGTATTTCAATAGATTGAGGTAACGCGCACAGAGTGTATTAAAATAACTTTGTTCGCTTGCTTTCATAGTAGACTCCAAGTTAAATGACTTATTATTGAGCATATGTAGAGATTAGTTTAAAAACGGGTTTGTTTGTTCTGCCGCATTACGACTTCGTTCAAAAAATTGCGGCACTCCGACTCGATATATTTGTCGCGGTTTTACTAAAAGAAAAAGCAGCAAAAACAGCATCGACTGATCGATGTCTTGGAATCATTGAAAAAAAACAGAAAGGACAAAAATGAAAGAAAAAGTAAATCTGTTGCTGGTATTTTTGTTTCTGCTTATTAGCATCTGTTTTTACCCATCAATGTCGCAGGCCGTGCAGACTTTTCCCGAGGAAAAGGCTGGACATCCAAGCCTTTCTACTTATTCAAGCTATGCACTTACTATTTGAATCCAAGTAATAGCAAACTATCACTGGGCTGACAAATACGATCAACCATCCATTGACGGCGATGCGCAAAAAAATTTCCGCTATAGAGATCGTCACAACACCAAAAGGCACGACGAGCACAACGAGCAAATACAGTGATAATAGGGGGTATCGATTAGTGAAGTTAATGAAGAGTGTGATTGCGTCTTACCTACCTCCAATTGTGTATATAAAAACACTTTTTATATAGTAGGTATAAATGAGTGATCCCTCAAAAAAGGAATCACAGCCCTCGGTTGCTTACTTGTTATTGGTCAGTCAATTACTGTTCGGTTCTCGTTATATTTCATGTTTATACCGCAAGTATGAGATTTTTCTACCTATCAACAATACATAGATTCTATTAAAAGTATAAGCATTTGATAAATACTATCAAAACATGTACTTTTACTCTTGTTTTTTATTTTTATCTATAAATAAGATATGGATGCCTTTTCTATGGAAATATAAAAGTTTTCCGTCTAATAAGATGTTAGCTTTTTCTATCAACGAGGATTACGTATGGATAAAAATGGAATAGCAGCTTTTAAACAATTAGTAGAATCAGCCCCTATTCTATTTTACGTTGCAGATAAAAATTTAAAGTTCACCTATATCAATCCATTTTTTTCAAAAATTCATCATATATCTCAGCAACAAGCCGTTGGATTGCACATATCAGAAGTTATTGGAATAGATGGTTTTAATGGAAATTTGAAGAATTACAAAAAAGTTTTAACTGGCGAAATAGTTAAATTTAATACCTCCTTCTTTAAGCTTGATGGTAATCCCCACTATTGCTACGCAATTTACGAACCTTTGATCGAGAAGGGAGAAGTTGTCGGTTTCACTGGAGTGGTTATAGACACTACTGCCGAACATGAACTAGATCAATTGTCTAAAACTGATTTATTGACACAATTAAGTAATCGTAGGGGATATGAATATGACATAGCGAACATATTAAAGGGAGATATAACCTTAAACTATGGAATGCTTATTTTGGACATTGATTTTTTCAAAAAAATTAACGACCAACTAGGCCATGACATGGGCGATAATGCATTAATAAATTTGGGTAAATTACTAGAAAATATTATTGAATTTCCGAGCAAAGTTTTTCGAATAGGTGGCGAGGAGTTTGCGATTATCCTTTATGATCTCAAAGGAGAAGATGAACTTAGAAAACGAGCTGATTATATCTGTGAGAAAGTCGCTTCTTCAGTCATTATCGAAGATAAAAATATCACAGTAAGTATTGGTGCTATTTTATTTAATGCTGGAGATGATCGTTCTCTCATACTTAAAAAGGCAGATGTTGCGCTTTATACGTGTAAAAATAATGGCCGGAACCAAGCGCATGTTTCAAACTCAAACCAACGCCCAGCTCTTCTGACGACAACTCTGCAGCAGGATTAGGCACACAGGGAAAAAGGACAGCCAAACCTTTTTCAATTGAGAGCCAAAGCCTATACCTTTTTAGTATGTTCGATAGTGACGCGCGCTTAAAGTTTAATATGCTGCTTAAATATGGGTAAAAATTCATCTTTACGATGGCTTACTAACAACATAGTGCTGTGTTCTTGTGTTGCTAAATGCTCTAAAAAGTTAAGTACTCTATGCCTATTAAGTTCATCTAAACCTTGAGTTGGCTCATCTAAGATTAATAAATAAGGCGATTTAACTAACGCTCGAGCAATTAATGCAAGCCGTTGTTCACCATAACTTAAGCTTTGAAACAAACTATTTTGCTGTGCTAATAACCCTATTTTATCTAACCACTGGCGAGCAATATTTACTTGGTATGGGGTTGTTTGTTGGTACACGCCAATCGAGTCATAGAACCCTGAAAGAACAACAGTTAACAGATCACCATTTACTCTGTATTGTCGATGCAGTTCTGAGCTGACAATACCCATGTGTTTTTTAAGTTCCCAAATAGTCTCACCGGAACCGCGTTTATATCCAAGTACATTAATATCGTTGCTGTAACATTGTTGGCAATCACCTGTAATTAACTGCATTAAGGTTGATTTCCCACTGCCGTTAGCGCCAGTTATCAAAGTATGCTGCAAGGGTTTTATTTCAACATTCAAGTTTTCAAAAACATTGACACCATTATAATGAACAGTGCCTTTAGAAAGCTTCACTAAATGAGAATGCTTATAGTCGGATAATTCCTGCATGTTTTCCGGCCAGCTGGTTTTATCAGGTGCAGGACTTAATAAAGCATCCAATTGATTTTTAGTGTCAATATTATCCAGTTTACCAATCACATCAAATCGGCCTCGTTCAATAAAGGCAATATTGTGACACCAAACAGGAATGTCTTGTCGGTTACTTAACATCAGCAATACAGTGACACCTGTCTTGGATAAGCGCTCTAAGGCGATGGACAATGCTGCGCATGATTCGCTATCCAAGCTGTCAAAAGGATTATCGCAGACTAAAAGCTCAATCCCGCTAAAAATGGCTTGTAGAATTAAAAGCTTTCTACTTTCACCTGTGCTTAATTGAATATACCTAGTTTCAAGTCGGTGGCTTAAACCAAATTCACTAATGAGTGGATCATTCAATCTGTCTTGGGGGAGAAAGTTTTTTGCTTTAGTGCCTACATCGTCTGTATCTACATCATCCGGTGCTTCTATTTTTAGCGTATCCTCATAGGTATCTTGCTGCATTTCAAATGAAATGATCCCGACTTTATCTTTATCAGGTGCTTGTAGTTGTTCAACATTGGTTGGCTCTAAAGCACCGCTTAAAAGCTGATTCAGATACTGCTTTCCAGAGCCATTACGACCTAATACACACCAATTTTCATTTTCACCTAGTTGCCAATTTTTGATGGTTAACTTGTTGTGCTCAAAATTTACAATATTTATCATAGTGTATTCAGTTTCTTTTAAAGGGTTATTTGTTTTCGTTGCTATCTTATATGACGAAAGACTGGACAGCCAAAGCATTTTAAATTGAGAGTGAAATTCTGCATACAAACAATTCGGCTAAATGTCCTGAGCTTGCCAATAAATACAGCACACCCAAGGCATAACCCCCAAAAAAAATCACTCCACCAGCGCCTGGAAATAAGAAAATTAACCCGCTGAGATATCGATATCTTCTCCTTTTTAAATATCTATTTTTTTTCTCCTCACAAAAAGAACACAAACACTGACTTAATCGGGTTTCTCTTACTTTTTAAATTCAAAATTTTGATGTAACCATCATTAAAAAGATCAGCTAGTATGTAGGATAGCCAGTGACCAAATTCCTTAAATAAAAGGGGTTTTTACTGTTTTCTAGTTTTTGTTATTTAAGAGAGATATTATGAAACACGCAAACGCTTACCAACCTTTTTTTCTATCCAGTCTTCAAAGAGTCCATACCCTTACTTTAAATGATCTGAAATGGACCGCATTTGAAGCACATGATTTTTTAGGTGATGGAGAAGATTGGGCATTAGTGATAGAAAATATGCTGTTAGAAAAAAATCCGGAATTATTAACAAAAATAAAATTTGGCGAACAGAGGGATATGTTTTGTATTAGCAGTGAAGATAAAGATGCGCTGCATGAAATTGCTGAAATGGTTGCTGAATTTTATGAAGATCGTACCCTATTAGAGGAACAAATTGAAAAATATGCTAAGTACTAATTTGAATCCAGTAAATTTTTAGGGCTTACTTAGAAAACCAATATTTTAAAAATAAGACTGAGTAAAGGGCTGGCCTCACGGTAATCTAATTGTCATCGGTCGCGCAAAAAAATTAAAAATAACCGTTTCAGGTGTGTTTTAACGAGAATTTAATCCTTTTAATAAATGATTAAATCCTCGTTTTAATTAAGTTTTTAAGATACGAAGGGAGCAGTCACTTTATTTAATAACCATCCTGCTTGTCTGTTTACATCTCCATCGAGGCTCAACTGTGTGGCATCTTTATCACTCAAAATGCGCGCTGACATTACTGCCTCACCCTCATTAATGAAAACTTCTAATGAGGAGGTATTGCTGCGATCAAAATATAATCGACGCGCAGCTGAATCCAGACGAACTTCACAATAAACGGACTTGGACTAGTGTAAACGTAAGACACTGCCTCTCTGCATTGAAATTTGCAGTTCGAATGCTTTACTGTGCAGCTCAAAATAAGTTTCACCTTCTGATAGAACAATCGGCGTATGACGAAGCGTTTGCAATTCTTTAATGGGTTTTGGATTAACGCACCATTGCTATAGGATAATTCCCGTATTGTGGTTAATTGATGCACCCAACCATTGTCCGCGCTTGGATGATCGATTTCATCGAGCAATCTCGTTGTGATAGCGATGGTATGACTCTTATCGGGCGAGTTAATCCCCTGCGGACCAATAACAATGAAGTCTTGCTTGTTTAAGGTGAAAAAATCAGGGCATTCTCACCTGTAACCAAAATCACCTAACTCGTCACTGCTCAATGCAAGAAATGTCCATTTATTGAGATCCTGCGAGTGGTAAATCGCTAAACGACCAATTTCATCTTCACGCTACACACCCAGCAACATTAACCAACGGTCATGGTAACGAATGATCTTCGGATCACGATAATGCGCGGTAACACCCGGTGGTAACTCAGGCACAACGGGGCCGTGTTTAATAAAGTGAAGTCCATCGGTTGAAGTAGCCAAACATTGTGTGATGTTTCTGTCTCGCTACTCACCAACACGTGTATTACCGGTATAGAACAACATTAACCGATCGCCTCCGCTTACCGCGTGACCTGAAAAAACGCCGTGACTATCAAACCAATCCGAAGGAGTGAATGCAACGGGTTGCCACTGCCAGTTCACTAAATCTTTGCTGGTTAAGTGCGCCCAATACTTGTCTTTATGCACCCAGGGATAGGGATGCCATTGATAAGAAAAGTGATATTGCCATTGATGATAAATAAAACCATTAGGATTGTTTAACAAACCTTGTGGGGGCGAAATATGCCAGTCGGGGCGAAAATCATATTCAACCGACGCGGTATAAGCCGAAATGTCCTGCCGCTGTCGAGCACTGATTAGCCGCCCTACTTGTAATAATCGCACTACAAATTCCTCTTTATTTTAAATGACAGTTTGCTGATAAGTCACCTGCTTTGGGGTTAAATTATAAGCTTGTTGTTTTGCCTTGGCAGATAACAATTCAAACTCCCGACTCTCAATAATAATACGCAAATCAGGGATCAGAACACCGAGGACATTATGAATACCAGCACAGTTCTGAATAATTGATAATAACGACATTCGACACCTGTCATAATTAATAAAAAGCACAAATAAAAATGGGAAGGTTTTCAGAATATAAAATAAAGGCATATTTGCAATAATATGACTTTTATTTAAACACCAAGATCCTTGATCTACAGCTTACAAAAACTCGCAACAAACAAGCTAAAAGCTTTTATTTTCTGAAAATCAACAACTTTCCCGATCAATAATTTCAAAATTCATGACCAGTTTAGTGACGCTAGACTGCTTATTTTTAATTAAATTCAACAACATAAAATCTGGATTTTCTCTTTTTAAATCAAAATGATAATAAAATATTGATAAGCTTGGCGTGCATACTTACCTTAACTCGTCATGACCCACCCCTAGTACTTTAATATCTTTCACCTGCACTTTACCCGATTCAGAGATTACCTTCATTACAGCGATTGCGATTCAATCCGTCGCACAAAACAAACCATCTAGTTGCGGCCAGTCAATTAATAACTGTTTAGCTTGCTAGTAACCAGATTCAATGGAAAATTCCCCGCGATTGAGAAAAAGTGGCGAGAGCTGCTTTGTATGTTGCAATGCTTGTCTCAATCCTTCAAAACGACATTGCTCAACCGCAATATGCTGGCTGTTGCCCCCAATAAAAAACAGCTTTTTCTCAAATAAGATCTATTCGCTCCCTAGGATAGACATCTGCCAAGGCCTTAATCTAACTTGATTATTAACTTATAATAAAATGATATAAAAGTGCTTTTTATTTTTTTATTTTGAAATAAGCCTGATATTACCACCTGATTTTGTTAAAATATTTTTGGAAAATTCAATCGAATGTTATATTTACAGAGCCAGGTCGCTCTAAGGGAGGATGTATGAAGGTAAATAAGGATAAATACAGTATCGATAATACCGATTATACTGTCGGACAAGATAATGTTCAAAAGTGGGGTTTTGATATACATAACCCTGTATTTGGGGCTAGCGCAGGTTTAATTTCTATTTTTTTAATTACCATTTTAGTTATCGACCCAGCAATATCAAAAGCTTTTTTAGACGGTCTAAAATGGGATATTATAGGGACATTTGACAGCTTCTTTATGTGGTCTGCCAATTTTTTTGTGATCTTCTGTTTGGCATTAATTGTCTCTCCTTTTGGTAAAATTCGCCTAGGTGGCGACGATGCAAAAGCGGATCATTCAAGACTTTCTTGGATAGCAATGCTTTTTGCTGCCGGAATGGGCATTGGTTTGATGTTTTGGGGTGTTGCTGAGCCCGCAGCCTATTACACCGGCTGGTATGAAACCCCACTAAATGTAGTTGCTAATACACCAGCGGCAGCAGAGCTTGCACTAGGTGCGACTATGTACCACTGGGGATTACACCCCTGGGCGATTTATGGCGTAGTGGCCTTATCGTTATCATTCTTTGCTTACAATAAAGGCTTGCCACTTTCCATACGATCTGCTTTTTATCCTATCTTGGGAGATCGCACTTGGGACTGGCCAGGACATGTCATTGATGTGTTAGCCGTATTAGCCACATTATTTGGTCTCGCAACATCCTTAGGTTTAGGCGCGCAACAAGCTGCTGGCGGAATCCAGCATGTGTTTGGCATTGAAGCCGACCTCACCCTGCAAATCACTATTATTGTAGTGGTGACTGTACTGGCGATTTTCTCGGTGGTACGAGGTCTTGAAGGTGGTGTTAAATTAATCAGTAATGTCAATATGTTAATTGCGGTGGTTTTAGTTGTTTTTGTTGCACTAGTGACCCTAGCAGTTTCTATCGGCACTATTCCCACAACCATAATGGGTTATGTTAAGAATATTATCCCCCTAAGTAATCCAATGGGTCGTGATGACGAAGCCTGGATGCAAGGCTGGACGGTCTTTTATTGGGCATGGTGGATTTCATGGTCTCCTTTTGTAGGTATGTTTATTGCGCGGATCTCGCGCGGTCGTACGGTACGTGAATTTCTTACCGCAGTATTGATTATACCAACAGCAGTCACTATTCTATGGATGTCTGTCTTTGGTGGTGTTGCTATTGACCAAATTATCAATAATGTTGGCATATTGGGCAGTGAAGGTTTAACGGAAGTTCCGCTTGCCATGTTCCAGATGTTTGATGCTCTGCCATTGGGTAGCGTCTTATCAATGATAGCTGTGCTGCTGGTAATGGTTTTCTTTATTACCTCTTCCGATTCAGGATCGCTGGTAATAGACAGTATTACTGCCGGTGGTAAAATAGATGCGCCAATTCCACAACGTATTTTTTGGGCTACAATCGAGGGTGCCGTTGCGGCTGTTTTACTCTGGGTTGGTGGCACGGAGGCAATTCAGGCACTACAAGCAGGTGCTATTTCGACCGGCCTACCCTTTACCATTATTTTGTTAGTAATGTGTGTCAGTTTGTTGATGGGTATGCGCACCGAAAAGCATAAAAGCTAGTTTTTACTCGCTATAAAAAAGCCGATGAATTATTCATCGGCTTTTTTTTTGCGCATGATAAATGTTATCTTATGACTATTATAACCATAGATTTTTAATCGCAGTGTCCGGACTAAAATGATATGTGATTTGAGCCTGCAGTAGTTCCGCGGTAGCAATGGCGTCGGTTAAGGCATCATGAGGCGGATAAACAGGTAAGTTGTAACGAGTACGGCTATTGGCCAGACGAATTGACTCCGGTCGCTTTTTGCTAAAGAAGTTAAACCACCCCGATGAGCTCTTCCTTTGCAAATCGGCTTCAATCTGCATGGTATCGATAACCGGAAACATAATACCTTCATTGATCAAAATGCGTAAAGTGTGATCAAGAAAATCACGCTCAATATGACGATAATGCACTACTACTACTTTCCCTGCCAATTCATCTAAAAGCTGCTCCAAAATGCGCAACAAATCAGGTGCATCTTGTAAATCCGAGTGGGTGATACCATGAATAATAATCGAGTTTTCCTGTAAATTATCCTGCGGAGTAATATACCATTTTTTTGCTTTACGACAAAAAATACGCTGTAAATTAAAGGGCACCAGGCCAATGCTGATTATGCCGTTTTGCTGTGAGTCTAAGCCTGTCGTTTCAAAATCCAGTGCAACAAAATCAATATCACTTAATGGTGTTTCATTGTGATAGGTCCCCGCATGATAAAAATCACGCAAACGTGAATCTTTACTGTTCTGATCTTTTAACTGCAGAAAGGCTGCCCAGTTTAAAATCTCCTGATTGTTGAAATTTTCCATTAGTTAACCTTCAAAATTTATTGCCACTATAACGATATTTTAAAAAGTTTTGCGCGTTGCTTAACACTAAAAAGGCATCTTTAAGATTACGCCTTTCAAAATCAGACATATTTTCTGGTTCTATATTATTATCCGGCTCAATTCCAGAATTTATATCTAATGCCTGATGACGCAAACGTACCAGAGAGATAAGCTCCATCGCATGCTTTAAATCTTCACCCTTTGATTTGGGCAGAATACCGGCTTCGATAATATCGTCTAAGCGCTCAAAGGAGTTTTGTGATGGCGAGCCAATCGCCAGTGCATGCACGCGCACAAGATCCGCAAGCGGAGCCGTGCCCCGACGTTTCAAATTAATTGAATTATTATGGCGGCCATCTTTTTCCATCACAAAATCTTTGAAGAAACCTAATGGAGGAGTGCGATTACGCGCATTTTGCGCCAAACAGGCTAAAAAACGGTTATTTTTCTTGGCTCTGCGCAGGATAAACGCATTTAACTGCTCGGCCCATTTTAATCTGCCATAAACCCCCGTCAAATCAAAGAAAATAGAGCAGTTTAATAAGGCTTGCGGGTTGGGATTATCTATCCAATCAGCAAAACAATCTTCCCACTGGGATCGTGTTTTACGGTATTCAGGATTGGTTGCCATAATATAACCCGTGCAGTAAGTGTAACCGCAAGCGGCCAGTCCATCACAAACAAACTCGGCTAACTGCTCGAAATATGCACCATGCAGATCAACCTGATAACTATTATCGAGAATAAGGGCATTATCCTGATCAGTAACCATTAGCTGTTCATTTCGGGCCATCGAACCAAGTGCTAAAAAACAGTAGGGTATAGGGGGCGGGCCGAACTTCTCTTCTGCGAGTGTCAATAAACGCTGCTTAAAGCTGCGCCCAATTTCAGACATTGCCCGTCCAACCATATGAGAATTAGCATCCTCGTTAACCATGCGCACAAAACAGTTTTTTAACTGCGTAGATAGATGTTCTAAGTCTTCGCTACTTTTTTGCTGGAAGATACTGCTGACAAATAACAAACTATTTTGCGATTCGTAACGGATAATATCCGCCACTTCAATCAGACCAATCGGTTTTTTGTTTTTTAGAATAGGCAGATGATGAATATTGTAACGCAGCATAAGCAGCATCGCCTCAAAAATATAGGCGTTATGATCCAGTGAAATTAAATCCGTAGACATAACTTGTGAAATAGGATTATCAACACTTAACCCGGATGCAATAACGTTAGCACAGAGATCATGTTCCGTAATAATGCCCACGAAACTGCTGCCCAGCTCATCTTCTATATCAGGATCATTTATCAATGCGGCAGAAATATTCTCTGTGGCCATTATCTTAGCAACCGCTTGAATAGTGCTGCCACTGGGAAGCACCAGTGGCGCTCTGGTCAGCAATGTTTTGACTCTGGAAATGGTTACATCCGTTTTACTTTTTACGGCATGTTTTAAACGCATGCTGTCTTCTACCTCAACAAAGTCAGCGAAATCGTCATAAGACTCACACAATTCATTGAAGACAGACTCAGGAATAGAATATAAAAGTGTATCTTTGACCGCTTTGGCAGGAAAACGTACTTTATTATTGGTTAGCAACCCCATTTGTCCAAATAACTGACCTTGGTCAAGACGATTATAAAGTTCACCTTTACGGCGATATAATTCGACCACCCCGCTACGAAGTATGTACAGTTCATGAATCTTGTCATTAAAGTCAATAATCATGCTATCTGCTCGGTAATAAGAGATTTCAACACTTTGCGCAACTTCAACTATTACTTGTTCAGGAAGCTGATCAAAGGGGGCGTATTGAGCAATAAAACTTTGAATTTCGAGTAGTTCGGCTGTCATTAATTGGCCTGCTAGTTGGTGATGACGGGAGCTTGTGCTGATCTCCGTATAGATATTATAGGCGTAATAGATCCCCTTAATTGATAGGTCTCTGATCAGGTAATAAGAGAGAGACTATCTAAGTTAAATAACAAAGTCGAATAGAGCCGCCCAAAGAGATGATCTGAATCTGTATATTACACTGGTTTGGCTATAAAGTTATTATGGGAATAGAAATTTATAACAAAAACAGGATGATCATAGGCAACAATGCAGGCAAGACAGATTAACCTCAAGCGGTTTATAAACGCGCAGGATGAATGTTACGCAACGGTTAGGAAAAACTCATAGGGAAAAAAGTCTGAATATTTTTAAAAATGCCCGCTTAAGTTTTATGGCGGGCGGGCAGATGAAAGATCTGTGAATATTTTAAATAAGAGCGAGGTTACGGATCAAGATAATCTAAGCACATTATGAGGCAGAACCACAAAGCCAGCTGCAATAAACTCTGTGGTTATCTTCTGCAGTATGCTGATACTACTTTTTCAAAAAGGCAGCCTGAGCCGCTTGCACAGTAGTAAATAGCTTGATCCGCTTATCCCTCTTCAACCTAGCTTTAATCAACGCCCGTGCAACCGGCCGATTCATATTGCTGAGGTGAATTTTAGTACCGTGAGCAGCACATTCTTCTATTAATTTTAATAATGATGAGATACCACCCGAATCAATCATGGAGGCATTTTCCATATTTAATAAAATGCCATTACATTCTTGGGTTAATAAAAAACCTAACTCGCCAAAAATCCTATCGGCTGCAGCAAAAAAAAGCGGACCGTTAATATCAAAAACTTTAAATAATTGACCCGCGGGTTGTACTGAATAATATTTTTTAGTGGTGTTTTTAAGTTCGGTCAGTTCTGACATGCTGCGCACAAATAATAGTGAAGCGAGCAAAATACCGGCGATAATAGCAATCACCATATCAAACAAAATAGTCAGTGAAAAACAGGTAATAAACACCGCAATATCACTTTTACTCGCCGTTTTAAGCAGGTTAAGTGATTTGTGAAATTCGCCCATTTTCCATGCCACGATAAGCAATAAAGCCGCCATACTCGGCATCGGAATATAAGATAAAATAGGGGCGGCGAATAAAATAGCCAATATAATAAAAACCCCATGAAAGACGCCAGACAACGGACTTCTGGCGCCACTTTTATAATTTGTAGCAGATCGGGCAATCGCACCGGTCGCCGTGATGCCACCTAGGAAAGGGGTAATAATATTACCGATACCCTGACCCAATAATTCACTGTTTGCGCTATGGCGGGTTTGGCTCATTTCATCAAGGACAACGGCACAAAGTAGCGATTCGATCGCCCCAAGCGCTGCAATCGCAAAGGCCGCAGAAAGAAGATCTGTCAACAATGAAAGGTTCCAGATTAAGACCGGATCGCCAGGCAACTCCCGCAGCCAGGGAAGCTCAAAATTAGGCAGAAAAGGTGGTATACCATGGCCTATTGAGCCATCGGGAAATAAAAATTGATAAGTTGAGCCAATTGTATCAACGGGCAGATGTATTGATTCAAGCAACACAGCAGCTACACCGCCAACCACCAGCGCGGGTAAGTGTGGCGGAATTGATTTGATAAAATAGGGCCAGATAACCAATACCAACAAAGTGATCCCGCCAACAAATAACGAAGTAATATCAAATCCGGGTATCTCCGCAATTAACACCCCCACTTTTTCATAAAAATGGGTAGGGAATTCGGTGATCTTTATACCGAGAAATTCATCAACCTGTAAAATGGCAATGACCACGGCAATGCCCCCCGTAAAGCCTAAGGTGACCGCTTGCGGTACATATTCTATATATCGCCCCAGCCGTAAAAAAGCCATCGCGAGCAGCAGAATACCCGATAGAACAGTAGTAACCAGTAAACCAGACAAGCCATATTGAAAAACAATAGGTTGAATGATCACCACAAAGGCTGCCGTAGGGCCTGATACGCTGTAGCGCGAACCACCCACCAGTGGAATCAAAATACCCGCTACCGCTGCGGTATAGAGACCATATTGTGGGGGGACTCCGGAAGCAATAGCAAGTGCCATTGCCAGCGGAATAGCGATAATTCCGACGGAAATCCCGGACAATAAATCTTTGAGCAGGTCAGGCAATGAATAATTATTATTTATAAAAGATTCTCGCATCGCATAAGCGATACGCAGAGAAAACAGGTGGGCACGATGGGACAAGGTCTGATCTTCACTTATATTAGGCTGGATGGAAAGGCTAATGCTACTACTAATGATAGAGAATTCAATATTAATTTTATGGGTATCAAATAATTATGAGCTAAATATTATGGCTTCAATGGACAATTAGCATTGGAGTGCTCTACCGCTACGCCAGAACAGAGAACATTAAATTGATTTTCCTGCGCTTTTATCAAAAAAAAGTGTATTGGATAAATGCTTGTCATTTGAGCGTCATTAGCGTTTAATAAAATGCTCTTGGTTATGTCTTAGTTAACTGATGCTACACTGTCATTATATCCAGTTCGTTAAGTGAGATTATTATGAGTAATTCATTTGAACAACTAAAATTAATAGTCAGTGAGCTATCGCTTGATAAAAAGCATTCATTAGTCAAATTGTTAAATAGTCAAGTATCAGGCCAAAGTTGTCTTGATATATTAACTGGGTATCAAGATAGCGCATCTACTTGCCCACTTTGTCACTCTCAAAGCATCAAGCTAAACGAGAAAATAAATAATCGTCAACGCTCCCCCTGTCAAGCATGTTCAAAAAGCTTATGTCTACATTCAATACACCTTTTTATCAGCTAAGAAATCCTGAAAAGTGGTTAAACTATTTCGCCTGTATGCTTAATAGTTTGACCGTAAGGCGGAGCGCAGCTTCTTGTGACATCACCAAAAAAACTGCTTTGCTATGGTGACATAAACTCTTCAAGCTACTAAATATTCAAGATAATACCTTTGATAAATGTTTAGATAGTTCGACAGGAGAAGCTTTCTATCAGTTATGAAACAAACATATTGATAAGGATTCAGTTATTTATAGCGATGGCTTTCGATCATATAGAGTATTAACTAAGAAATTAGGTCTGGGTCATAAAGCGGTTAATTTAACAAAAGGTATTGCTGTTATTGAAAAAGTATTTCATATTCAAAATGTTAATGCCTATCACGGGCGACTTCATGGATGGGTAAATTGATTTAATAGTGTTGCCACAAAATATTTAGATAATTATTTAAGTTGGTTTAGGTTTTTTGAATAAAACAATAATCCTAATGAAAATAATCTATTATTATCACATACACAGTTAATTGGGACATAGCTAATGCGATTAGTTACAGGGTTATTTCCCTCTGGAGAAATCTAACCTGATCAGTTTATGCCTGTGCCAGGAAAACGACTTCCTATAAGCAGTCCGGCAGAAACACTCTATTTCCACATAACGTTGAGATTGATAAAAATGAAAAAAGTAATGACTAGTCTGTTGGCAGTGGTACTCACCTTTGCTTTTAGCAGCGCTGAAGCAAAGTCAGATCACCAAAAATCACTTCCACCTGGATTGCACAAGAAAGTCGCACGTGGTGATAGCCTACCGCCTGGTTGGCAAAACAAGCTTGCCGTTGGTGAAAAACTAGAGAGACAAGTTTATGACAGTGCTGACCTTGTTTTTCCCATTGACGACCAGGGTATAATAACCATAAAGGTTGAAGGTAAGGTGATCAGGTTAATTAAGGAATCACTGGATATTGTCGAAATTTTGCAATAATAAAAATAACCGCAAAAAGTTAATGCTATCCCCCCATCTATTGTTCAACGCCAAGACAAATCGCATAAAAAAAGACAAAACCTTGTTTGATCATAGTTGGCATTAATTCATTTCTATGAATTAATGCCTGAGGTCTAAAAATATTCGTTCAATCGGTCATAGCAACTTCTCAACCGTAAGATATTAATCTTGTGTACAGCCAAAAAATGAATTGCGAAAATAATACTGTTTTTAAAAATGTTCATTTATTTTGGCTATCTCTTTCACTACTTTATAAGCGGATGCGATTCAAGGACCAATTATAATCTAAATATTCAATATCAATATCCTCACGTAATAGCCCCTGTTGCTGCTGCTCAGTTAACTTAAGTGCCTTGCCATATTTTATTAAAAATTGCGCTAACGTTTGCTGCTGCTCAAAATCATTCTGATACCATTTAAATATTTTAGAAATTTGTAATTCATTCCCCTGTAAACGGTTACGGCTACTATCGGATAAAAATAGATTTATTGCATCACTGAGCTGTGCTTCAAGAAGATCGCTTTGATAGGCTTCCGCTCTTAAAGCAGGACAACCAATACTGGCACAATTAAGTGCAAAATGAATGCGTGGCTCTTTAAAGTTACCACGAATAAGATCTTGCTCAATATTATCTAACGAGCGCGTTTTACCTAATAAAGGAATAAAATCTTTTTTCCAGGGAGAACTAAATAAAGAGCCAAGATCTTTAATTGATTCAATATTAGGATATTCAGTTAAAATCAACTCAACGGTCCATGCATTGTAGGCATTAATTAAAAAAGCTAAGCGTTGTGATTTTGACCATCTCTGAAAGGTAAGGTCGGAGACGTTACCTAAATCAGCCAAATATTGCTTAAGCTCGACGCGATCCGTCTTCATACCTGCATAATTAACTTGGGTCGCTTGACCCTTCTTAATATTAACAACATGTTTTTTTAATAATTGATCCCACTGCTTATGTTGAAAATCGGCAGCTGAGACCGAAGCCCCGAAAAGAAAAATAAAGACAAAAAGACAATTAACCAGTAACTCTTTGATGATTTTCATGATAATTAACCTCTTCGCCAGTGGTGATATTTTGCCAGCCACACTAATATTTTTTGTGGCGCATGAGCTCGCTTCCATTCACCTGCGGCGTATTTATTCGCTTCTGACATAGTGGGGTAAGTATGTATAGTGCCTAGAATTTTATTTAAACCAAGCCCGTGCTTCATTGCTAAAACAAATTCAGGTAATAAATCTCCGGCTTGAGCACCAATGATAGTCACCCCCAAAATAGTATCCTTGCCCGGCTTAGTTAATACTTTAACAAAGCCCTGATCAATGCCATCAGCAATAGCACGATCTAAGTCATCAAGCCCATAACGCGTAACTTCATAGGCAATACCTTGCTGCTGCGCATCTTGTTCGTTTAACCCAACTCTTGCGACTTCAGGATCAGTAAAGGTCGCCCAGGGGATCACCGAATAATCAACTTTGAATTTTTTAAACTGTCCAAATAGAGCATTCACAGCGGCATACCATGCTTGATGAGCAGCCGTATGAGTAAACTGAAAAGGCCCGGCCACATCACCCGCGGCGAAAATATTCGGATATAAGGTTTGCAAATAACCATCGGTAATAACGGTGTTCTTGGTAGAAACGCCAATGTCTTCTAAGCCATAACCATCGAGACGGGCGACTCGGCCAACGGCACAGATAAGTTGGTCAAACTCAATCTGCTTTTCTTTACCCTCAAACTCCACAACCAATATTTTACTGTCACCATTTTTTTCTAACCGGATCGCTTTATGTGCAGTCAGTACTTGCACACCATCCGCTTCTAATGAGGCTTTGGTAAGATCTGACACTTCAGGATCTTCTCGAAGCATAATACGAGGTGACATTTCAATTTGTGATACTTCAGAACCTAAACGGGCAAAGCTTTGTGCCAACTCACAACCTATCGGTCCTCCACCTAACACCACTAAACGCTTAGGTGCGTGATCTAATTTTGCAAATTCATGCCAAAGTGTATCACTGGTCAAATAACCCACTTCTTCTAAACCCGGGATAGGGGGAACAAAAGGTTTGGCTCCAGCGGCAATAATAATAGAGCGCGCAGTTAATCTTTGGCGTGTTCCATCATTTAGGCTTATTTCCACTGTCCAGGGGTCAATTAATTTTCCATAACCTTGCAGCACTTCAACACCCAGTTTGGTATAGCGCTCTACGCTATCATGAGGCTCGATGGCCGCAATCACTTTATGCACCCTGTCCATCACATTACGAAAGCTAAAAGTGGGTGTTACTGACTGCAATCCATAGTGACTAGCAGTAGACATTTGCTTCGCAACTTTTGCACTTTTGATTAAAGCTTTGCTGGGGACACAGCCATAATTTAGACAATCACCACCCATTTTATGCGCTTCAATCAAGGTGACTTTCGCTTTCACAACAGCTGCAATATAAGAAGAAACCAAACCTGCTGCCCCGCCGCCAATAACTATCAAGTTACGATCAAATTGTTTGGGTTTCTCCCATTTCGCATACACTTTACGTTGCTTTACAATAGCGATCATTTTCTTGGCTATCCAGGGAAACAGACCGAGCAAAGCAAATGAAAGCAATAAACTAGGGGACAATATGCCCGACAAACTATCAACTTGAGCGAGTTGTGTTCCTGCATTAACAAAGACTAACGTCCCGGCCAACATGCCTACCTGACTGACCAGAAAAAATGTAATGGTTCGAATTGGCGTTAATCCCATCAGTATATTGATTAGAAAGAACGGAAAGACAGGTACTAAACGCAGAGTAAACAGATAAAAAGCACCATCCCGCTCAATCCCCTGATTAATCAGTTTCAGACGCTCAGCAAACTTATTTTGTATACTGTCGCGGAGCACAAACCTAGACATCAGAAAAGCTAATGTCGCGCCGATACTTGAAGCAAATGAAACGATCACCACGCCCCAAAACAAGCCCAAAAAAGCGCCTGCGGCAATAGTCATTACAGCCGCCCCAGGTAAGGATAATGCGGTAACTGCAATATAAACGGCAAAGAAACTCAGCGCGGCGATCAACGGATTATTTGTCTGCCATTCAGCGATATCAGCCTGGCTGGCTTTAATATTCTCCAGGCTCAAAACTTGTCCCAAATCAAAAGCAAAAAAAGCAGCTATAGCTGCAATAATCACTGCGATTATAATTATTTTTTTCATTTCTTATCCTTATAAATGTCAATATTTGTTTCGTTTCAAGGCTTCTAATAACCAAGAGCAGTGTTTAACGCCTTGTTTCAGAATCTGGGAAAACTCTAAATATGCATCTTCAATTAGTCTGTGTATACAAGGTTTGAACAACGATTTTTTTGGATCACTACTACAAGACCGCGTTTATAAAGATAAATTTCATTATTTATTAACTTGTTCATCATTCGCTGCAACCATTAGCTAATAGTATACAAAATAATTAAGCAAGCCAGAGCTTGTTATAAACGACTAAAGGTAATAATAGCGATAACTAAACATTTATAAAACCAACAAGGCTAGTAGTTTAAGTTCTGTGTATTGAAAAAATTATTAACTGCGCAAGAATCGCAATAAGCGCCGTCCCCTTTCGAAATAATATCCTTCGCTTTATGGTGAGACACGTTGGTCATCATAAACTCTGCCGTAAGATAAATTATTTTGAAAGCTTGAATTCTGTATTCAAAACATCACCGCTAAGAACAGGATAACGCCTCTAAAAACAGACAAAAAAAACTGGTTTGATTGTCCCTGTATTAATTCATATTTATAAGACAAGATCTGACTGGGTAAAAATATTACTGCAATCGGTAATCCCCCTCCCTCACCCGTAAGATATTAATACTTTTTTATTAAAAATAAGAACAAAATCCATTCTGTTTTCTTGTCTTATTTCTGCTAAAATCTCGCTTCAATTAGGAGTAGGAGAATTATTTATGACAGACAATAGCCAAGTTAAAGTGATCGTCGGAATGTCCGGCGGTGTAGATTCCTCAGTATCTGCGTATTTATTACAGCAGCAGGGGTATCTGGTCGAAGGGCTGTTCATGAAAAACTGGGAAGAGGATGATACCGATCAGTATTGCGCCGCAGCCCAAGACCTTGAAGATGCACAGTCTGTCTGTGATAAATTAGGCATTCCACTACATACTATTAATTTTGCAGCAGAATACTGGGATAATGTATTTGAGCATTTTCTTGCTGAATACAAAGCGGGCCGTACACCAAATCCAGATATTATGTGCAATAAAGAAATTAAATTTAAAGCATTTTTAGAGTTCGCCGCAGAAGATCTTGGAGCGGATTATATTGCCACGGGTCATTACGTGCGCCGTCGTGAAGTTGATGGCCATGTGCAGTTATTACGCGGTTTAGATAATAATAAAGACCAGAGCTATTTTCTCTATGCTATTGGCGAAAAACAAGTTGCCAAAAGCCTGTTCCCCGTCGGTGAATTAGAAAAACCAGAAGTACGCCGAATCGCAGAACAACAAGATTTGATCACCCACAATAAAAAAGACAGTACGGGCATTTGTTTTATTGGAGAGCGTAAGTTTACTGATTTTTTACAGGAATATTTACCAGCACAACCGGGCGATATTATGACACCGACCGGCGAAGTCATCGGTCAGCATCAGGGTTTGATGTACCACACTCTTGGTCAGCGTAAAGGTTTAGGCATTGGCGGTTTACAAAACTCCAATGAAAATCCGTGGTATGTTGTTGGCAAAGATATGGAAAAAAACTGTTTATTAGTGGCTCAAGGTGCGGATCATCCCGCCCTATTCTCCTACGGTTTAATTGCCAAACAGTGTGATTGGGTTGATAGAACACCTAGAAAATCAACCTTTAGATGTACAGTCAAAACGCGTTACCGCCAACAAGATATCCCGTGCACTGTCACGCCGCTGGATGATGATACATTAAAGGTTATTTTTGACATAGCCCAAGCGGCAGTAACTCCAGGACAGTCAGCGGTATTTTATAACGATGAAGTCTGTTTAGGCGGTGCGATTATTGAAGAGCATTTACAAAAATAATTTTGTAAATGATCCTACTAACGGTATTAATAGAGAAAATTTATGTCATTTAACAATATAGAATCTCGTTGTCTCGCTTTTGCAGCCATCTGCCAGGCAGCTTATCTTCTTGACAAAATAGCAACCAAAGGGTTATGTCCCGATGCGGTTGCTTTTGATGCTTCTTTACAGTCAATTATGCGCGTTGAAAGTGACTCTCCAATCGAGATCTTTGGTGGTTATGACGTACTTGAAGTTGGTTTTAAAAGCATGATTGAACAATTAGATAACAGCAGTAGTAACCGCAATATGCAGGTTACTAAATATATTATCGGTATGGTAAGCCTTGAGAAAAAACTGAGCAATAACAGTTCAACACTTAATTTGCTCAGCCAACGTATCAATCAGGTTCAACGTCAACTGGCGCATTTTGATATTAATGACAGCAGTGTACTGAGTAACTTAGATTCTATCTATAAGGATCTGATCAGTACCCTAGGACCCAAGATTCAAATCAATGGCAGTCCTGCCTGCCTGCAGCAGGAACATACTCAGCATAAAATTCGCGCATTATTATTAGCCGGTGTACGTGCCGCGGTATTATGGCGTCAACTTGGCGGTAAACGTCGTCAACTGATTTTTTCCCGTAAGGCTATGATCCACCAAACAAAACAAAATTTACACCGTGTTTAAACATATTTGTACCACTATACCTCAACCTGCACTACATAATATCAGGAGCAACAAATGGAACTTTCAGGACTAACAGCGGTATCACCCGTTGATGGCCGTTACGGTAGCAAAACTCAACTTTTACGCACTATTTTCAGTGAATTTGGTTTAATAAAATTCCGCGTGCAGGTTGAAGTTCGCTGGTTACAAAAGCTGGCTGAAACTGCTGATATCGCAGAAGTTCCTGCTTTCTCTGCGACCGCTAATGCACATCTTGATGCTATTGTATCTGAGTTCAGTGAAGCGGATGCTGCCCGCATTAAAGCCATTGAAGCGACAACAAACCATGATGTTAAAGCGGTTGAGTACTTCTTAAAAGAGAAAGTCGCAAATGTTGCTGAATTGAATGCTATTTCCGAATTCATCCACTTTGCCTGTACTTCTGAAGATATTAATAATCTATCTCACGCATTAATGCTCACTACCGCTAAAAAAGACGTTATTCTACCTTACTGCAATAAGATTATTGCAGCGATCGCGGATAAAGCACGTGAATACAAAGCAATGCCAATGATGTCCCGTACCCATGGTCAGCCAGCCTCTCCAACAACAATGGGTAAAGAAATGGCTAACGTTGTAGCACGGTTACGACGTCAGACAAAACAAATTGAAGCAACAGAAATGTTAGGTAAAACAAATGGCGCGGTGGGTAATTACAACGCTCACCTGAGTGCTTACCCGGAAGTTAACTGGGAAGAGTTCGCTGAGCAGTTTGTGACCAGCTTAGGGGTTACATTCAATCCTTATACTACGCAAATTGAACCTCATGATTACATCGCTGAGCTATTTGATGCGATTGCACGTTTTAATACTATTCTTTTAGACTTTGACCGTGACGTATGGGGTTATATCTGCCTTGGTCACTTCAAACAAAAAACCATTGCCGGTGAAATTGGATCATCAACCATGCCGCATAAAGTTAACCCTATTGATTTTGAAAATTCTGAAGGTAACTTAGGGCTGGCAAACGCGCTCTTTGATCACTTAGCGGCAAAACTGCCCGTTTCTCGCTGGCAGCGTGATTTGACCGATTCAACGGTATTACGTAACTTAGGTGTTGCAATTGGTTACTCTGTGATTGCTTATGAAGCAAGTTTAAAAGGTATCAGTAAGTTAGAAGCAAACGAAGCAAACATGCTCAAAGATCTGGATTCAAACTGGGAAGTATTAGCGGAGCCAATCCAAACAGTGATGCGTCGCTACGGTATTGAAAAGCCCTATGAAAAATTGAAAGAATTAACCCGTGGCAAACGTGTTGATGGTCCTGGTATGGCGCAGTTTATCGATACGCTTGATCTTACCGATGCGGTTAAAGCTGAGCTTAAGGCGATGACACCCGCTAATTATATCGGTCAGGCAATCAACTTAGTCGATAAATTAACTGACTAAAAGCAGTTAGTGATCAATTTGATCTTAATATTATGATTAAATGATAAGGCAGCCTAAGGTTGCCTTTTTTTTTATTCTATACTAATACCAAATCCATTAAATTTATGCTGGTTAGAAAACATGCTAGCTTTGTTATTGATTTTATAATTAGAACAACTAGTTACTTCAATCAATGCTTTGCTTTCATGCCTTTTTCCGGCACCTAAATAGACCATCTAATTAGTGGAATTGCTATAACAGCCAAAGCATCATCCCGGTGAGCTGCAAATTTTTTAACGAGGTACTATGTTCGAACTTAATTTAGATATTAATGATTTTCTTGACACCTACTGGCAGAAAAAACCGACGGTTATCAAACAAGGTTTTATTGACTTTGAAGATCCTATCATGCCCGATGAAATGGCGGGATTAGCAATGGAAGATGAGCTTGAAAGTCGCCTTGTTTATCAAGAGGATGGTCAATGGCAGGCAATGAGCGGCCCTTTTACAAGCTTTGAAAGACTAGAAAATGATGGTGCAACATTGTTGGTACAAGCAGTGGATCACTGGCATCCGGATGCGCAGGAGTTAATACGACCTTTCCGCTTTTTACCTAACTGGCGGATTGATGATCTGATGATCAGCTACTCCACGCCAAAAGGTGGAGTGGGCCCGCATATTGACAATTATGATGTATTTATTATTCAAGGCCTTGGCAAACGACATTGGCGTGTTGGTGATAAGAAAGCATTAGCAGAATTTGTAGCCCATGGTGCACTTAAACATTGTGCGCCCTTTGATGCCATTATTGATGTCGAACTTGAACCGGGTGATATATTGTATATTCCCGCTGGTTATCCACATGAAGGTTATGCGATTGAAGAATCGCTTAATTACAGTATCGGATTTCGTGCCCCTGATCAAAATGATCTGTTAAGCAGTTTTGCCGATTACTGTATTGATAAAAATGCAGCACCAGAACGTTATACCGACCAGGAAATGTTATTACGGGAAAAGCCGGGACAAATTGAAACACCAGAGCTTAACGAATTACACCGCATTATGTTAGCCAATTGTACAACGCCGGAAATGCTTATGCCCTGGTTTGGCCGTATGATTAGCGAAGCTAAACATGATCTTGATATAGCCGAACCCGAACAACCTCATACGGGACAATCCATATTAGAGCAGTTGGAAGACGGAGCACAATTTATAAGGTTAGGAGGATTACACGCGGTCTATTTTGAACAAGCCCCAGAATTACTGTTTATTAACGGTGAGCAATTTAATTGTGAAGGTTTTACCGAATTAGGGCACCATCTTTGCGATCAAGATGAGGTTGGCGGTGAGCTATATGATCTGTTAATTGAAGATAAAAATGCGCTAACGCTATTTACTGATCTAGTAAATCAGGGTTACTGGTATGCAGCTTAAGTACAGTTGATTTTAAATTATTTACAATAATTTAAAATCAATAGGTTGTAATGAGCAGGGCTACCTGCTCATTGATAAAGTAAATTCAAGCACGAACATAAACCGTCTCCACTTATCCACTCTGTGCAAAGCGATAGCACAGCTTCTAATCTGGTCATTATTTGTTAAAAAAAAGCAGCAAATCGGTATAACGAGAAGGCACAATTATAAAATTAATAGCCAGACATAAAGCGTAGTTTTATGTCTGGCTGCATCTTTTTTGAAAATGTATAAATGAACGGAAAATTAATAAATTTAGTATTATCAGTCATCCAAATGAACAATCAGTAAATCTATCGGTGATGTGTCCACCAGTTCACGTACCAAAGAGACAACACGACTCCAGAAATTATGATGGTGTCCACAAACTAACAGGTCAACATCCATTTTTCGAATAGTTTGTTCCAATTTATAACGCAGCCCACCACTTACTACTAATGTATTGGTGATAGGGTAATCAGCCCGTTCAGCTAATGCTTGCAACTGCCGCTGCAATTCACTTTTCGATTTAGATATCTCTTCAACAGGAGTATCACTGCCTTCCTTTAAAATAGAAACATTATCCATACAACCAATATCCACATGAATAAATGAAACCTTAGCGCCCATCGCTTTAGCTAATGATAACGCCCTATCAATTACTTCTTGGTTGATTTTAGTTAAATTAACAGTGACTAAAATATGCTCATAGTTCATCATTTTCCCACCTTCAGCTTTCTCTATTAAGGTTAGCACTGATGCCAATTAATTCATCACAATACTCTTTAAAAAATGCCCCGAAAAAACATTGAGTAGTTAGCCAACTTTGTATAAATGGCCATTTTTAATTACAATTCTTATAATTTTTTTACCCTGCAGAGATAATCGTAATCAGATTTTAACCGCAGGTTGCTCAGCTTATAGCACATAATTAAATAATAATAAGAGGAATGACAGACTGCAACTAAAATAAAACAGTCTTTATGCTATCTGTTACGCCATAATCAGTACTTTGTTGATCAATTAAGAATACGTCGGGACTGCCAATACTTGGACAGCCAATAGGGATTATTTAATAAGGAGATCATTACCCCCTGGCTGCTGGAAGCATGTAAAAATCGACCATTATCAATAAAAATACCAACATGATTTTCAGTTAAACTTGTTTTGAAAAAAACCAGATCACCCAGCTGTAATTTACTTTTATTAATGGGGTAACCTTGGCGGGATTGCATTTCAGTGGTGCGTGGAAATTTGATATTGAAGCTGTTTAAGTAGATTTTTTGGATTAAGGCTGAACAATCTATGCCCTGTTTATTCGTTCCGCCGAAGCGATAGGGAGTACCTTCCCAAGTATCAAATTGGTTGCCTAATAAAAAACTGGCCGCCTCTTCAATCAATCTATGATCTGTTATTTTTTTAGAAGATTCTGATTGACTCGCAACAGGAGAAAAACTTGAACATCCACTCAGCATGATTAATAAAATAATAGAGCAGCAGCTCACCTTTAACTTATTTACCATCAATACAATTCACCTTAACCTTAACCTTAACCTAGTTACTAAAGCCTGATTTTTTTACTAAAGCTTCCATCATTTTTATATGCTGGTCGTTATCATTCAGGTAGGGAATCTAATGATATTTTTCACCACCACAGTCTAAAAATAACACTTTAATTTCGATCGGCAATTCCTTTCATGTTTGCAAACAAACACAAGAAAATGCAGGGCTAATAATATCAACTGTGTGCTTGATTTTACAAGTTCAGGAAAATAAATATTCAGATAGGGTTTTACCAACCTATTCGATATTGATAACAGAATTTATATTGCTGTACAGGTAACCCCATCACCCATTCAACTGTCCACAATGGATGTTTCTGCTAAACGTCAATTGAGCGTTTATGGATGCCATGAGATGAAAAAATCAGCAGTTCAGCTGGCCCTTTTTTGCCAATGATCTTAAATCTAATTAACTAAGGCTTAAATATACAAGGGATAATCATAGACAAAATTAATAGTGGTAAAATAACAACCTTTAATCGGGGTAGCGAAAATGAATAACGCTCTTAGTGGAGAAAAATAACGTAAAAATTGGCGAACACTGTTTTTCGATGCAGAGATTGGTGCCCCTAAGTTGACCAGTAAAGCGGCGTGTTTTTTTACCTATCTTTACCTCTACCTCAAAGCGTCATGAAAAGGGGCTAAATGCCCCTTATTTTATAAAATTTATTAGCCAAGAACAGTTGCTAACTGAGCACTGATAACATCAACCGTTTTAGTGCCATCAAATTTATGATATTCGCCATTACCCTGATCAGCTTCATTTTTATAATAAGCAACTAGCGGCTCTGTTTGAGTATGGTAAATATCAAGACGTTTACGCACTGTTGACTCTTCATCGTCGGGACGAATTGATAGGTCATCACCGGTCACATCATCCTTGTCCGCTACTTTTGGCGGGTTGTAAGAGATGTGGTAAGTACGACCAGAACCCGCATGGACACGACGGCCCGCCATACGTTTAACTATTTCTTCATCCGGCACATCAAATTCAAGTACAAAATCAACCACAACACCAGCCGTTTTCATTGCATCGGCCTGTGGAATAGTACGGGGAAATCCATCGAGTAGGAAACCTTTAGCGCAGTCTTCTGCGCTAATACGCTCTTTTACTAAGTCAATGATTAATTCATCAGAAACAAGCTGCCCTGCGTTCATTAGCTCTTTTGCTTTTAAACCAAGTTCTGTACCCGCCTTCGCTGCTGCACGTAGCATGTCACCCGTAGAGATTTGTGGGATGCCATATTTGTCCATCATAAATTGAGCCTGTGTACCTTTTCCAGCACCTGGAGCACCTAACAAGATAATGCGCATCTTACATCCTTTGTAATAAATAAATTGAAAGCGAAATTTACACTTTTTAGGTTAATTTCTCAAGGAGAGATCCCCAAACTTGCAGGGCAATACGAAGAATCGTAGATCTAAGCTCAATATAAAAAAGAGCTTTATTTTTCTTTAGCATTTGCTCAGACAAAAAAAGACCAACATAAGTTGGCCTTTTAGATAAACTAATACGCTAGATTAAGCAAGAAGTAGCTTATTGATACGGCCAACAAACTCAGACGGATCATCTAAACTGCCTTTCTCAGATAAAATGGCTTGTTCAAGTAATAGTTCTGACCACTGGGAAAATAAGTCTTCATCAGCCATGTCAGCTAATTTAACAATCATTACATGCTCAGGATTAAGTTCAAAAACAGGTTTGCTCTCTGGCACTGGTTGCCCCATTTGAGCCATCAGTTTAGCCATTTGTGTACTCATATCGTCATTATCAGCGACGATACAAGAAGGCGTTGATGTTAAGCGATGCGTTAAACGTACATCTTTAACTTTATCACCCAATACAGCTTTTACACGTTCAACAAAGCTGGCAAATTCAGTCTCTTGTTCTTCTTGTTCTTTTTTCTTTTCTTCACTGTCAAGCTTACCTAAATCAAGATCGCCCTGAGTAACAGAAGTAAAAGTTTTGCCATCATATTCTGGTAAATGGCTTAATAACCACTCATCAATACGATCTGAAAGTAATAATACTTCGATACCTTTTTCACGTAACACTTCTAGGTGAGGACTGTTTTTTGCTGCATTAAAACTATCAGCAGTGATGTAGTAAATCTTATCTTGCCCTTCAGTCATACGACTGATGTATGCATCTAAAGAAACGGTTTGTTCCGTTGAATCAGTTTCAGTGGAAGAGAAACGGAATAGCTTACCGATTTTTTCTTTGTTTGATGAATCTTCAGCAGGACCTTCTTTTAATACTTGGCCAAACTCTTTCCAGAACAGGTTGTATGAAGCCTCATCTTTTTTCGCAAGCTTAGTAAGCAAATCAAGAACACGTTTAGTACATCCGCTGCGTAACTTAGCCGTAACGCGTGTATCTTGTAATATTTCACGAGAAACGTTTAACGGCAGGTCATTTGAGTCAAGCACACCTTTTACAAAACGTAAATAAGTTGGCATAAACTGCTCTGCATCATCCATAACAAATACACGTTGAACATACAGCTTTAGACCATGCGCTTTTTCACGGTTCCAAAGATCATAAGGGGCACGTTTAGGGATATAAAGTAAGCTTGTATAGGCTTGCTCACCTTCAACTTTGTTATGACTCCATGTCAGTGGATCTTCAAAGTCATTTGCAATATGTTTATAGAACTCTTGATATTCTTCATCTTTAAGCTCGCTCTTAGAGCAACTCCAAAGCGCGGTTGCTTTATTGACAGCTTCCCAGGTTGCTTCCGTCGCTGGAACTTTTTCACCGTCAGGACCTTCAGACTCTTCAGTTGCTTCCTTGAGCATTTCAACAGGAATACTGATATGATCAGAATATTTAGAAACAATACCACGTAATTTGTAGTCATTTAAAAATTCAGCTTCATCATCTCGAAGGTGAAGCGTTATTTCAGTACCACGACCCGCTTTTTCTATATCCGCAACGGTGTAATCTGACTCGCCAGTAGAAATCCAGCAAGTACCTTGAGAAGCAGGCTCGCCCGCTTTACGCGTATTAACAGTGACTTTATCTGCAACAATGAATGAAGAATAAAAACCGACACCAAACTGACCTATAAGTTGCGAATCCTTAACTTGATCACCTGAAAGTTGTTCAAAGAAATCACTGGTACCTGATTTTGCAATGGTACCTAAATGTTCGATAACTTCATCTCGGCTCATACCGATACCATTATCACTAATAGTAATAGTTTTAAGATCTGTATCAAAGCTCAAACGAACACGTAAGTCACCGTCATTTTCAAATAAAGAGCCATCGGAAAGTGCTTTAAAACGTAACTTATCGGCAGCATCTGCTGCATTTGAGACAAGTTCACGTAAGAATATTTCTTTATTTGAATATAAAGAATGAATCATTAACTTAAGAAGTTTGCCGGTATCCGCGCTAAAAGTATGATTTTGTTGATGTTCCATAATATCTATTTCTCTCAGATTTAGCCTAAACAAGACTTTGGTATAAACGATGAAAATAAAATGGGGTCATAGGATAAGATTTCAAGGTCAACAGGATATTTTTTACAAAATAAACTTAGTAAGGGCAGTGCTAAATAAGAGCAATCTGATTAATTAATTTATTTATATTTTCAGGCTTGCTTCCAATAAAACCAGCACACCTGAAGTCACAATTCAAAAAACACTATTAGTGTAGTAATTAATATTAAGAAGTTAAGAAGTTAAGAAGTTAACATAAACTGGAGATTGTAAATTTAAACCTAAACTACAATTGAACAATTAACATATCAATTGATGATGAGTTAACCAACTTGCCAACCGAAGAGAGTAAACGGCTCTAAAAGTCGTGATGGTGTCCGCAAACTAATAATACCAAAAGAACTAAAAAGGTGATCACCCTTGCTGGTTAAAATTATCCCTAACCGCGTTCTGATTTTTGAAGTGAGAACAACTATCTCCTGCAACTCAGGCCTTGTTAGTGTTAATTTTTCCTGCGCAATACTTGATCACTTCATTAATTCTTTTGGTATAAGTCAGCACCTATCTCCTTAACGGTTACCTGCAGTTTTTTATTTAAACCGCCGCTTACAAATAAAGTATTAGTGATGGAGTAATCAATTTTTTCAGCTAATACTTGTAATACCATTTAGCTTAAAAGTATGATCTAATAAAAATCTGTTAAAAACGCTGAATACAATTATGCCTAACCTAAATGATACTGATTTTAAATACCTTACTAAACGAGCTAAAGATCATCGGTTAAAATTATGATTATTAGTGCTTTCTCATTTTAAATGATGTGAAGTCTGGATACCAAATTGCGGACTATTTACAAGTAAGCCGTACAAGTGTTAATAAATGGATCTCGCAATTTTTATCTGGAGGATTGGATGCTCTGCAATTTAAAAAAAGCCCAAGAAGACCTTGCCGTTCTACAGATGAGCAGCAAAACACAACAACAAGAATGTGGTCACTTAAAGGCACTCGGCCTGACGCAATTAAGCAACAGCAATTTGAATATGCACATATTTATGGTGCGATATGCGCCACTAATGGTAAGACAGAAGCATTGATCACCCTAAATCTGTCTAAAAAAATAATGCTAGACCACCTTAAACTAATATCAGATACAACCTAGAAAGGACGCCATGCTGTAGTGATACCAAAAAAAATTAATTTGTGAGCCATTATGGTATTCTCTTTTAATCGCTAAA
>JBLHWW010000011.1:0-37698 GCA_047629075.1 Psychromonas sp.
TTTTTAGCAGCTTTATCCGCTTTAACTTTTTCGATTACGCCTTCAGCAACATTGTTTGGACAAGGCATATAGTTTTTAAACAGCATAGAGAACTGACCACGGCCCGATGTCATTGTACGTAAAGAACTGAAGATATGTGCCCAGATATTTTTGCAGGCAGACATAAAAAAACCCCGCTATAGAAATAGCGAGGTTTATTAATCTTAAAAATTATTTAAAAGAAACTATTTCTTTTTAGCAGCTTTATCCGCTTTAACTTTTTCGATTACGCCTTCAGCAACATTGTTTGGACAAGGCATATAGTTTTTAAACAGCATAGAGAACTGACCACGGCCCGATGTCATTGTACGTAAAGAACCGATGTAACCAAACATTTCTGAAAGAGGTACGTCAGCTTTAATACGAACACCAGTATTACCAGCTTCTTGACCTGCGATCATACCACGGCGACGGTTAAGGTCACCGATAACATCACCAACGTGATCATCTGGCGTAAATACATCTACAGCCATGATAGGTTCAAGAAGTTGTGCACCTGCTTTTGGAATCGACTGACGGAATGCACCACGGGCTGCTAATTCAAATGCAACTGCAGATGAATCGACTGCGTGGAAACCACCATCATAAACTTCGATTTCAACATCTAATACTGGGAAGCCAGCTAGTACACCCGTATCCATCATGCTCTTGAAGCCTTTCTCAATAGCAGGGAAGAATTCTTTTGGTACGTTACCGCCAACAACTTTAGAGCTGAAGACAAAACCACTACCTGGTTCACCAGGCTTGATACGGTAATCAATTTTACCGAACTGACCAGAACCACCAGACTGTTTCTTATGCGTGTAGCTATCTTCAATTTCTTCAGTGATAGTTTCACGGTAAGCAACTTGAGGTTCGCCAACAGCAAGATCAACACCGTAAGTACGCTTAAGGATATCAACTTTGATATCTAAGTGAAGCTCACCCATACCAGACAGGATCGTTTCACCAGAATCAACATCAGTTTCAACTTTAAAGGTTGGATCTTCTGCAACCATTTTACCGATAGCAATACCCATTTTCTCAGTTGAACTTTTATCTTTAGGTGTAACAGAGATAGAGATTACTGGATTAGGGAAAACCATTGCTTCTAGGATAATCGGGTCTTTAGGATCACATAATGTGTGGCCCGTTTGCACGTTGTTCTTCATACCAACGATAGCCATGATATCACCCGCTTGTGCTGATGATAGCTCTTTACGATCATCTGCCTGCATCTCAACCATACGGCCAACACGCTCAGTTTTACCCGTAAAGGAGTTAAGGATGGTGTCGCCTTTCTTAAGCGTACCTGAGTAGATACGTATAAAGGTTAACGCGCCGTAACGGTCATCCATAATTTTGAATGCTAAAGCTTTAAATGTTTCTTCTGTAGAGACAGTTGCAAACTTACCAGTTGGTTCACCTTCTTCATCCGTAAGCGGTTGTGGATCAACTTCAGCTGGAGCCGGTAGGTAATCAACAACAGCGTCAAGAATATTTTGAACACCTTTGTTTTTAAAGGCAGAACCACAGTAAGTTGGGAAGAAATCCATTGTACGCGTACCTTTACGGATACAACGTTTAAGTTCTTCCATAGAAGGCTCAACACCCTCTTCAAGGTATGCTTCCATCAGGTCATCGTCTTGCTCAACGGCAGTTTCGATTAATTTTTCACGGTATTCTTCAGTCAATTCAAGCATATCAGCTGGAACATCAGTGATTTCGTAATTTTCTGGAAGACCAGTCGCATCCCAGATATATGCTTTACGCGTCAATAGATCGACAACACCACTGAATTCATCTTCAATACCGATAGGTAAAACCATAACTAGCGGGTTAGCATCAAGTATTTTTTTAGTTTGCTCAACCACGCGGTAGAAATCAGCACCCATACGGTCTAATTTGTTTACGAAGATAATACGTGCAACTTTTGAGTCATTCGCATAACGCCAGTTAGTTTCTGATTGTGGTTCAACACCACCAGAACCACAGAATACGCCGATCCCGCCATCCAATACTTTAAGAGAACGGTAAACTTCTACGGTGAAGTCAACGTGTCCAGGAGTATCAATAACGTTTAAACGGTGGTCTTTCCAGAAACAAGTTACGGCTGCAGACTGGATAGTAATACCGCGCTCAGCTTCCTGTTCCATAAAGTCAGTTGTAGATTCGCCATCATGTACTTCACCGGTTTTGTGGATTGTACCGGTCAGTTTTAGGATACGCTCTGTGGTTGTTGTTTTACCCGCATCAACATGGGCAAAAATACCAATATTTCTGTATTTACTTAAATCTTTCATTTTTTATATACTCTTTAGTAAAAAATTGAATCTATATTCCGGCAGCATTATACAAGTATTAGCATTAAACAGAACACGGAATTAAAAATAAAATAAAATATGTTGCTTTTTTAGACATGTTTTTAGTGATTTTTATAAAAATTGCCTGCTTTTGATGAAAATCTGGGTACAAAAAGCGCTTACCCTATTTATTAAAATGCTAAGAAACTAAAAATGGGATTAATTCATCGCAATTAATACCACGGCAAATAAAAGACTAAAAACAAAGGTTGATAATGCCGTATTTTTAAGCTCATCATTAAATACTTGACCGTCACAAATATCGTTGAAGATCGCCTCTTTTAATGCCAGACAACTTTTGACTAGCGGGCTAAAGCTGAGCAAAAAAACAAATTGCCAGGCTTGTACGTTTTCAAGCAAACTGAAATAGGAAATAGAACAGATACCGGCAGCAACGATAAGAGATAAATGATAGATAAAAGCATTTCTCCGCCCCCATAAAACTACCAAAGTTATTTTCTTAGCCTCCTTGTCCGTATACATATCACGCATATTATTAATATTTAAAACAGCTGCGGATAAAAGCCCAACACTGGTTGCCGGTAAAAGTAAGGGCCAGCTAAAAGTTAAACCGTAAAGGTAATAACTGCCGACCACGCCTACCAAGCCAAAAAATAGAAAAACAGCAAAATCACCCATCGCTCTGTAGCCATAATGTAATTTTCCCATGGTATAGGTTATCGCAGCTACGATAGCTAATAAACCCAGCACTAAAAAAACTACCCAACTCGTTGAATTTGAACCTAATGCAACAACTAATAAAGTCAAGCCCGAAACGGACACTAAAAAAATCGTTAAAAGAATCGCAATTTTCAGACTTTTTTGGCTGATAGCACCGCTCTGTATTGCGCGTAACGGACCAACACGCTTGCCATTGTCTACACCGGAAATAGCATCACCATAATCATTGGCAAGATTTGATAAAATCTGCAGTAACAAAGCGGTAATGAGCGATAAACTAAAAATCAGCAGGTCAAATATTTGTGCGTTAATGGCGAGTCCAGCTCCTAAAATGATTGAAGCTGCTGCAAGTGGTAATGTGCATAAGCGTAATTCGCTTAGCCAAACTGAAACCTTACTCATCTAAATTGTCCTAAATAATAGTGGTTATACGCGGTTCCGCTAGGAATCGGCCGTTAATCGCGCTACATTAACAAACCTTAATCCGTCAATATATCATGAGCCCATGTTAACTGCTGAGCATAATTTCAATTTAATGGTCATTTTTATTCGTGAACAATTACAACAGTTTGCAATACAACAGGGCGACAAGCCAAGCTGTAATCTGGTTATCCCACTTACTCGGTTTGATTTACTTGGTTTATTAAAAGGACAATCATCAAGCAGTGATGCGCTTTATCCACGAATTTACTGGGAGGATATAGATCATCTGCAAAGCATTGTCTGCTTTGGTGTAATTGATGAATGCACCTATATTCCCGAGCCCATTGGCGAAGCTTGTTATTTTGGCGGCTTGGCTTTTCAGCAGCAGGGGGTGCAATGGGCAGATTTCCCGGAAATATTTTTTATCCGCCCTGCTTTAGAATTTATATTAGAACAGCAAAAACTAAGCTTAACCTGTCATTTTAATGGCTGCAACAGTATTGAAGAGAGTTTATTATTAATAAATTGCCTGCAAAAACCTGTTTCTCTTCAAGCAGTCAACAATATAGTTGTTTCTCGACAGGATCTGCCAAATCAGCAACAATGGGCAAAGCTAGTTGAATCGGCCATTGAATATAAGGCATTAATCCCAAAAGTTGTTTTATCTCGGCAGACTGAGCTTGTCTGTGAGCAAAAAGTTAATCAATGGGATTTAATGAATCAATGGCAGGAAGCAAACCCCAATAGTTTCCATTTTGCCTTTCAATTTTCTAAAAACCATACTTTTATCGGTTGCTCTCCGGAACGGCTTTTTTCTCGTGAAAAAAACCAACTTAAAACCGAAGCCTTAGCCGGAACAGTCAATCGGGGAAGGGAGCCACGCGAAGATGCTATTCTGCGGCAAAGCTTGTTAAGCGATAAAAAAATTGACCGGGAAAACTATTTAGTACAAGAATTTATTGTCTCTAATCTTAAACGTTTAAAGGCGGAGGTTAGCTGTTCTGAGCCACATGTCATGCAACTGCTTAATGTTCAGCATTTGCGAGTGGAGATTAACGCTAAATTAAATGCGCAAACCAACGATGCACATCTTTTACATAATTTACATCCAACCCCAGCCGTAGGCGGCTCTCCAAAATTGCCCGCGCTGCAGTTTATTAATGATAAAGAGTATTATAACCGTGGTTGGTATGCGGGTACTGTAGGTTATCTGCGCGTCGATAAAAGTGACTTTAGTGTTGCCATCCGCAGCGCCCTGCTGTCTGATAACAAGATCAAGTTATTTGCCGGCGCCGGCATTGTAATAGGGTCAATTGCAGATCAGGAATGGCAGGAATTGGAAAATAAAATTCACACTATTTTAGATATTCTATCGGTGTGATTTAAGGTGAAAAATGATCACTACATTATATAAAGAGCCAGCTTCATTTGCTCATGAGTTTTCTAATATCAACCTGCTCTGGGCATCTCTGTGTATTGAAGAGCTGGTGCGTAACGGTATTTCAGATTTTTGTATTGCCCCCGGATCCCGTTCAACCCCTTTAACATTAGCGGCTGACCAGCATAAAGAGGCGCATACCCATGTCCATTTCGATGAACGGGGTTTAGGTTTTTTCGCCCTTGGCCTGAGTCTCTTTAGCCATAAACCCGTGGTTATTATTACCACCTCAGGCACCGCGGTCGCAAACCTTTATCCTGCCGTTATTGAAGCCAAACTAAGCGCTATACCTTTAATTGTATTATCGGCCGACAGACCGGTTGAATTAATCGATTGCGGTGCGAATCAAGCCATTGACCAATATCGAATTTTTTCCCATTACCCGGTTTTTTTTGCACAAATACCCAGTGCTACGACACAAATCAAACCTAATTACCTGCTAACCACTATTAATCAAGGGTTACAGCAACAGCTGCAGACCCCCGCACCGATTCATTTTAATATCGCGTTTTCAGAGCCCTTATACCCACAAACAACCGCGGTTAATTATCAAGGCTATTTACAATCATTAAAACAGTGGCTGACAGATAAACAACCCTTTAGCCGATATGTTCACAATAAAGACGCTTTTCAAGCGGCAAGCAATACTCAGCTTAGGGGTAAAAAGGTGCTGGTTATTGCCGGTCGTGTCACTGGCCTGCAGCAAACTCAAGCCATTGCTGAATTTGCTGCATTGAATAATTATCCACTTTTAGCCGATCTACAATCTGCATTAACAGGCAATGCAAATAACCTCCACTATTATGATCTGTTATTGGTCAATAAACAGTTTACTGAAAACCTGCAGCAGGCCGATATTATTGTACAATTTGGGGATCAGCTTATTTCCAAACGCCTTAATCAATTTATTGAAGAATTTGCAGGCGAATATTTATTAGTTGATCCGAGGAATACTAGAATCGACCCCGCCCACAGCTTAAGAAAAAGATTTGTATGCTCGGCCACGCAATGGATAAAAAGCGTACAAAATAAAATGCCTACGATTGCTAAACACTGGTCACAGGCACTGCAAAAGCAAAACAATTATATAACGAAGCACATAATAAACCCTTTTTTGAACAATGATCTGATCGGTGAAATATCCGTCACTGCCGCATTAGATAAGTTACTGCCTGCTGACACCCCGGTATTTATCGGCAATAGTATGCCGATTCGTTTGAGTGATATGTTTTTTAGACAAAACGCGGCATTGCCCTTTAGTAATAGAGGGGCAAGCGGCATTGATGGTTTGCTGGCAACGGCAAGCGGTATTGCAAAGTCTTGCTCAGGTATCACTACACTATTAATTGGCGACACCTCTTTTCTCTACGATTTAAATTCTCTGGCTTTATTAAAACAACTGCACGGCCCGTTTGTGATTATTGTGTTTAACAATGATGGCGGCGCGATATTTAACCTTCTACCGGTGCCTGCCCGGCAAAAACAAGATTATTACCAATTACCCCATGGTTTAACCTTTGCAGACAGTTGCAGGCAATTTTCAATCGATTATTACCAACCCGAAGGTCTAGATCAATTTGTCAGTGATTATCAAAAATCATTACAAAATCGTCTTTCTTTAATTGAGATTTGCGTCAAAAACGACCAAACTTACAACCACCTTGAGCACATCAAAGAGCAGATAAAGTATGCCACTTTTTAGCCAAACGCAGGGATCACCTCAATCCCCAGCTTTAGTCTTTTTGCACGGTTTTTTAGGTAATCATCAGGATTGGTGTGAAACCATCAAGCAGCTCAAAGAATCTTTTTATTGTATCTCTATCGACCTGCCCGGGCATGGAGATTCAGCCTCAGTAACAGTACCTATAGATAAAGGCTTTGAGACAACACACCGGTTGATTAAAAATGCTCTAGACGACTTACAAATCAAAGAATATATTCTTATTGGTTATTCCCTTGGTGGCCGTATTGCACTTGATTACGCCCGCACCCAACAGGATAACAATTTAAAAGCTTTAATATTAGAATCTTGCCATACCGGTTATCAAAATCAGGATGCAAAAGACAAACGTTTTGCAGATGACTTTAATTGGGCGAAACGCTTTGCCACACAAAGTATTATACAAAGTTTAAATCAATGGTATGAACAGGATATTTTCAAGGATCTTTCCTGTGAACAAAAAAACAACCTGATTAATAAACGCAGTTGTAATTATGGTGTGTATTTAGCCAATATGCTGCTGGCAACCAGTGTCGCTCAGCAAAGTGATGCAACCCCTTTTTTACAAAATAATGCGACACAGGCAAACCCCTTAACTATTCATTACTGTTTTGGCGAAAAAGATAATAAATTTAAAACCCTAGGCCGCGCATTCACCAAGCTTAAAAATATCCAACTAACTGAATTTTCCGAAGCAGGTCATAATATTCACCGGCAGAGTCCAGTGCAATATGCGCGCTTTATTCAGCAACATTTTAGCCAATAACTTTTAACTCAATTGCACATTTTTTAACTTTAAAGATGGCATTAAATTTTTCACCTTTTAAGATCAACAAGATAAATTCATAGGATACAACGATAGAGAAGATACTCGTATAAGAGTCATGCCAGCATGTGAATCTTAGTTAACCCGATCTCAGCTTAAAAGATCAGTTCGGGTTAACAGGCATGTAGTCCCACTTATTTAATGCTTATCCCAAATTATGCTTAAGTAAGTAAAATTTCATGCCTAACCCACAGTAAAAAACGGCTAAATCGAATTTAACCAATAACCTTTAGACAATAATTAAGAGAAAAATATGCCTGAAAAAGAGGATTATGCACCCATTGCATGGAAAAAAAGCACCTTAGACTTCACTGATATTCTTTATCACAAAGCCGATGGGATAGCCAAAATAACGATTAACCGTCCGCATATCCGTAACGCTTTTCGTCCAAAAACAGTGAATGAAATGATGCAGGCACTTCAGGATGCTCGTTATGATGGTGACATTGGCGTCATTATTCTCACCGGCCAAGGTACCTTATCTTTTTGTTCCGGAGGCGATCAAAGCGTCCGTGGGGACTCGGGTTATAAGGATGAAAGCGGCGGTCATCATCTTAACGTCCTGGATTTTCAGCGCCAGATTCGTACTTGCCCAAAACCTGTGATTGCGATGGTAGCAGGTTATGCAGTGGGCGGCGGTCATGTTCTGCATATGATGTGTGATTTAACCATTGCTGCAGACAACGCACAATTCGGGCAAACCGGCCCTAAAGTGGGCTCCTTTGATGGCGGCTGGGGAGCCAGTTATATGGCGCGCATCGTTGGTCAGAAAAAAGCACGCGAAATTTGGTTTTTATGCCGCATGTATGATGCCCAGGAAGCGCTCGATATGGGGATGGTCAATACCGTTGTACCTCTTGTTTCTTTAGAAAAGGAAACCGTAAAATGGTGCCGAGAGATCCTGCAAAACAGCCCGATGGCGTTGCGCTGTTTAAAAGCTGCATTAAATGCAGATTGTGACGGGCAGGCCGGATTGCAAGAACTTGCGGGTAATGCCACCATGCTTTTTTATATGAGCGAAGAGGGTCAGGAAGGACGCAATGCTTTTAATGAAAAGCGTAAACCTGATTTTTCAAAATTTGGGCGTAACCCATAATGATGACAGCAATCTTCTCTTCTATTTTTATTGCCTTTTGAACGGGCAAGGGTTTGCTCAGAACAAAAAATTCGCTCTAAGCGCCTAACAGCACTCAGAGCCAATAATATATGCCCATTGTTTTTTATAATAAGCACTTATTTTGATAGCCTTTTCCTATCAAACTGATTGATAAAAACAATTCGAATCTTTTTATCATTTGACGCATGATAATGGGTTAGCAATGTGTGAAAGCATTTTTTTATTTTTAAAAGGAAGAACTCATGGTATTAGTAGGCCAACAAGCTCCTGATTTTACAGCGGCAGCTGTTCTTGGTAATGGCGAAATCGTTGATAATTTTAACCTAAAAGATTTTTCTGCTGGTAAAGAAACAGTCATATTTTTCTACCCTCTTGATTTTACTTTTGTATGTCCTTCTGAGTTAATCGCATTCGACAAACGTTTTAGTGAATTCCAAGCACGTGGTGTTGAAGTAATCGGTGTTTCAATCGATTCACAATTCACCCATAACGCATGGCGCAACACGGCAATCAACGATGGTGGTATCGGCGGTGTTCAATACCCACTAGTTGCCGATGTTAAACATGAAATTTGTAAAGCATACGATGTTGAATTAGAAGCTGCCGGTGTTGCACTCCGTGGATCTTTCTTAATCGACAAAAATGGCGTAGTGCGTCATCAAGTAGTTAACGATTTACCGCTTGGCCGTAATGTTGATGAAATGTTACGTATGGTTGATGCGCTTCAGTTCCATGAAGAGCATGGCGAAGTATGCCCAGCACAATGGGTTAAAGATAAAGCCGGTATGGAAGCATCCCCAGAAGGTGTTGCTAAATACTTAGCTGAGCATAACGACGACCTATAAATTTAAATGCAAAAATGGTATTTTTGTATTGCAGTATAAGCATACAAAAACAGCCAAATTTTTCGATGATCATTTAAATAAAAACGGCTTCTTTATTGAAGCCGTTTTTGTTTCCAGCATAAAATCCGCAATCCCAACAAGCTGTCTTTTTTGACCACATATTAAAAGTCACTGCAACCGCTTTGAGCATAGAGCAGCAAATCTGTGCTAGATTAACCAGCATTCACAACAGTTGAGGAAAGAGCTTTTATTTGCTATAAAGGCCACTCTCAAATTTTACTAATTGCTTGTTTTGATTTCTTATTATTAAAACAAAAAACGATAAGTATTCACTAAATTCAGGAATATACTAATGAATGGTGCCCACTCTGTCGTCCAGGCATTAAAGCAGCAAAACATAACACAAGTTTTTGGTTATCCCGGTGGTGCAATTATGCCCTTGTATGATGCTCTCTATGACGGCGGTGTTGAACACCTTCTTTGCCGTCATGAACAAGGTGCTGCAATGGCCGCTATCGGTTATTCACGCGCAACTGGGAAAACCGGTGTCTGTATCGCCACTTCAGGCCCCGGCGCAACCAATCTGATAACCGGACTTGCAGATGCATTATTAGATTCAATTCCCATTATCGCTATCACCGGACAAGTGGCCAGCCATTTAATTGGCACCGATGCTTTTCAGGAAGTTGATGTACTGGGCCTTTCCTTAGCCTGTACCAAACATAGTTTTATGGTGCAAAGCCCAGCACAGTTAGGACCGATTATTGAGCAGGCGTTTCAAATTGCTCAGTCGGGGCGACCCGGTCCTGTCCTGATCGATATCCCTAAGGATATTCAACTTGCAGATGCCGTTATTCATCACTTAACACAACCCGCCAGCGACTCAAAATTCTTGGATAATTCATTACTAAGACAGGCAAGGTCAATGATTCAGTTGGCGACTAAACCGCTTATCTATGCAGGGGGTGGTGTCGGTATGGCCGGTGCTGTAAGCGAGTTGCGCAGTTTCATCAAAATATCAAAAATCCCCAGTGTATGTACATTAAAAGGCATCGGATCTATCCCCTATGACTCCGATTATTTTCTCGGCATGGTGGGAATGCACGGCAGTAAGGCGGCTAATATGGCCATTCAAGAGTGCGACCTGCTGATTGCTGTTGGCGCGCGATTTGACGATCGGGTAACCGGAAAACTAGAAGAATTTGCTCCCTATGCAAAAGTTATCCACCTGGATGTTGATGCCGCCGAAATAGATAAGTTACGTGTGGTTGATCTGGCCATGAATGATGATTTGAAATTAATTTTACCAGCAATAGAAATCGCCACCAGCATACTCAACTGGCGAAGCCACGTCGCCAAAATGAAGATGGATTTTGCCAATCGTTATGACCATCCCGGAGGAGCTATTTTTGCTCCCGCCTTGCTTAGAAAACTAGCAAAAATGATGCCGACAGATACTGTCATCTGCAGTGACGTAGGACAGCATCAGATGTGGGTTGCACAGCACATGTTTGTCGATCGTCCTGAAAACCATATTTCTAGTTCAGGTTTGGGAACCATGGGATTTGGAATTCCGGCGGCTGTTGGCGCACAAATGGCAAGACCTGATAATACCGTGATTGCGGTTTCAGGTGATGGTTCATTTATGATGAATGTACAAGAACTTGGGACCATCAAACGCGGTAAACTACCGATTAAAATTCTTCTGATTGACAATCAGCGCTTAGGCATGGTTCGTCAATGGCAACAGCTGTTTTTTGAAGGGCGCTATAGTGAAACGATTTTAAGCGATAATCCAGATTTTGTGACTCTGGCAAGTGCCTTTGATATTCCCGGCGAAACCATTGTGGCAAAATCGCAGATTCTGGATGCATTGACCAGACTGCTTAACAGTGAGGGTGCCTATTTGTTACATGTGTCTATTTCAGAAGCTGAAAATGTCTGGCCATTGGTGCCACCTGGCGCTGCAAATGACAAAATGATGGAGAATTTAGAATGAATTACTTAATGATAATTCAAGGTGAGAACAGCCCTGAATTATTGGAAAGACTGTTACGTGTTATTCGCCACCGCGGTTTTTTCATACAAAAAATAAATGCCGAATGCACCGGGAATTGTAAATTATTGCATGTAACCGTGACGGTCAGCAGTGATCGCCCGGTGAGTTTATTAAGCAAGCAAATTGAAAAAATATTTGGTATTACGCAGGTTGCAGTACTCGGGCAGACACAACCGGTAAAAGAAAGTGCCTAGGATCTGTTGACCTTTCGTGTGCGTTTTTGCCGCAATTTGTGCGCATTTCATACAATACCGAGCGTAGGCCCTGTAGCTATTCTACATAAGCAGGCGATAACGTAGTCGATCGCATGCACAAATTCTGCCCTGCGGGTTTATCTAAAAGCGTTATCCGTCGTTTACATAGAATAACTATGTGAACGAGACATGCCTTGCTCAGAACACTTTTAGATTGAACGAAATTCGTACTCCAAAGGTCAACAGACCCTAGGGTCTATTGACTCAGTCATACAAGTTACCTTTTCTGTCAAAATAAGTTGATTTGTGACTCCCTAGCAGACAGTTTGCAGAACCGATTAAACAGTTTTACTCCTCTTTAAAGAAGTGATCATATATCAACCAGTAAGGAATTAAAATGCCACAGTATCGTTCAAAAACATCAACTCATGGCGGTAATATGGCGGGTGCTCGAGCACTATAGCGTGCAACTGGTGTGCAACTGGCGTGAAAGATGATGATTTCGGAAAACCAATTATTACCATTGCTAACTCATTTACACAATTTGTTCCCGGCCATGTACATTTAAAAGACATGGCCGGGAACAAATTGCAGGAGCCGTTGAATCTGCTGGTGGTATCGCCAAAGAGTTTAATACGATTGCCATTGATGATGGTATTGCTATGGGTCACTCCGGTATGCTCTATAGCCTGCCTTCTCGTGATCTGATTGCTGATTCGATTGAATATATGGTCAATGCACACTGCGCCAATGCCGTTGTTTGCATCTCCAACTGTGACAAAATCACACCGGCAATGTTAATGGCAGCATTACGTTTAAATATTCCGGTTATTTTTGTGTCCGGTGGTCCGATGGAAGCGGGTAAAACCAAACTTTCCGATCAAATTATCAAGCTCGACTTAGTTGATGCGATGGTGATGGGGCCGGATAAGAATGTTTCCGATGAAGATCTGTCTAAAGTTGAACGCAGTGCCTGCCCGACTTGCGGGTCATGCTCTGGTATGTTTACCGCCAATTCAATGAACTGTTTAACCGAAGCACTGGGGCTTTCATTGCCAGGTAACGGCTCAATGCTTGCGACCCATGCCGACCGTGAACGACTGTTTTTAGAGGCGGGCGAACGTATTGTTGATATTACTAAACGTCATTACGAACAGGATGATTATTCAGTATTGCCGCGAGCAATTGCCTGTCGGGAAGCTTTTGAAAATGCGATGGCACTTGATATCGCCATGGGCGGATCAACTAATACAATTTTACATCTGTTAGCCTGCGCTCAAGAAGCTGAGTTGGACTACACCGTGGCCGACATGGATGAAATGTCCCGCCATATTCCTCAGCTTTGTAAAGTTGCGCCTTCCACGCCTTTGTACCATATGGAAGACGTGCACCGTGCGCGGGGGGTGATGGCTATTTTAGGCGAATTGGATCGCGCGGGTTTATTAAATAGTAATATTCCAACTATCCTCAGCCCGCCCCTGAAAGAGCAGTTAGCCAAATACGATATTATGCAAACCACAGATGCGAAAATCATTGATTTTTATCGTGCGGGACCAGCCGGTATTCGTACGGTAAAACCCTTCAGTCAGTCTTGTCGCTGGGATACAGTTGATAATGATCGCGCCACAGGTTGCGTCCGTTCGCTGGAACATGCTTTTAGCACTGAAGGTGGTCTTGCGCTGTTATTTGGGAACATCGCCGTTGACGGCGCTGTGGTTAAAACAGCTGGTGTTGATGATGATAATCTTACCTTTATCGGCCCGGCTAAAATATACGAAAGCCAGGATGATGCGGTAGCTGCTATTTTAGGGGGTGAAGTGGTCGAAGGTGATGTGGTTGTTATCCGTTATGAATGCCCTCAAGGCGGCCCGGGCATGCAGGAGATGCTTTATCCAATCAGTTACCTGAAATCCATGGGCTTAGGTAAAAAATGTGCATTAATTACTGATGGCCGTTTCTCAGGAGGTACCTCTGGACTTTCAATCGGTCACGCTTCACCGGAAGCCGCCGCCGGTAGTGTCATTGGTCTGATTGAAAATGGGGATATTATCGATATCAACATTCCAACACGGTCAATGGACTTAAAGGTATCTGAACAAATCTTAGCTGAGCGTCGCACTGCAATGGATATTCATGGCTGGAAAGCCGTTAACCGTGAACGCCACATTTCAACGGCACTCAAGGTTTATGCTTTAATGGCAACCTCTGCCGATAAAGGCGTAATACGCGACATAAGCAAGCTGAAATAGAAACTGACGGCTATCGGCTGACGACTATCGGCTATCGGCTATCGGCTGTTGGCTATCGGTTATCGGCTGTCGGCTGACGGCTATCGGTTATCGGCTGTTGGCTATCGGCTATCCGCTGTCGGCTATCGGCTGTCGGCTGACGGCTATCGGCTGACGGCTGACGGCTATCGGCTGTCGGCTGACGGCTATCGGCTGTCGGCTGTCGGCTGTCGGCTGTCGGCTGTCGGCTATCGGCTGTTGGCTATCGGCTGAATTTAACCTATCTGCTTAACACTGTCCCGCTCAACTAATGTGGGTTCTAACTTTATTTCTAAATCATTTTCTCTTTTGCTTTGAATTTTATCTAACAGAGTATCAAATGCTTTGCGCCCTAAATTAAATTTAGGTTGATGAATAGTAGTCAATGAGGGAGTGAAAAATCGTGCTATTTTAATATCGTCATAGCCAATAATAGATAAATCCTCAGGAATTGATATGCCATGTTTGCTGGCGCTGTTAATGACACCCAAGGCCATCATATCGTTGCAAATAAAAAGTGCGCTGGGCAAGGTGCTTCTGCTTAATATTTTATCGAAGGCTTGTTGACCCCCTTCACATTCAAAATTGCCGTCCGCCAGCCAATCAGGATTGATGACAATATTGGCATCCAGCATCGCTTTTTGATAACCCGCCCAACGTTTCTCAGCCATGGGTTTATTAAGAGGGCCGGTAATACAACCAATTTTTCGGTGACCTTTTTTTATCAGATACTTGGTTGCTAGATAACCACCAAGATAAGAGTTATCCTGTATTTTATCTGCCGGAAAATGCGTTTTACCACAATCCATGACAACAGTCGGCACGGCTTTATGGCGAGCAAAAATATCCAGATTTTGACTCACGATCTCATCGCTCATCAGTAATAATCCATCCACCCTTTTTTGCAGCAGCATGTCGATATTAAAACGTAAACGCTCCAAATCTCCTTCCGTATTACACAGCAGTAAATTATAACCTTGCTCATAACAGCGGCGCTCAACCCCCTTTACCACTTCCGCAAAAAAGGGATTCGTGGAGGTTGTCACTAACATACCAAAGGTATGTGTATATTTAAGCTTAAGGCTTCTCGCTAAGGCAGACGGTGCATATTGCAGTTGATCGACCGCTTTTTTTACGCGGGCAGTGATATCTTCGCTGACATAACGTGTTTGATTTAAAACATGACTGACCGTTGAAGTCGATACGCTGGCATGTTTTGCTACATCTTTTATGGTTGCCATTCGCGTTCTTACATCCTTATATTATTCTTTTTATCCATTTGTTGTAAAAATTTATCTACCGTCTGGCGATTCGGAATTGATGTTTGTGCCCCTTTACCGGTTACCGTGATCGCGGCTGCAGCGTGCGCAAAACGAATCGCTTCTTCCACGCTTGCCTTTTCCAGCAAGCGGGTCAATAGCGCACCGTTGAAAGTGTCTCCTGCAGCTGTTGTATCCACGGCTTTTACTGCAAAACCTTTTATCTGCTTACCCTTACCGGCCCTGCTTAACCATACACCCTCACTACCCAAAGTTATCATCACCGTTTCGATTCCCTTGTGATGCAACTTTTCAGCGGCTTGTTGTGCGGAGGGCATATCCTTGACTTTAATACCGGTAAGCTGCTCAGCTTCCGTTTCATTGGGCGTAATAATATCAACCAGTTTTAATAGATCATCGCTTAATGATTGCGCAGGAGCCGGATTTAAGACCACCACAGTGGCTGATAATTTAGCCATTTCAGCAGCAGCCTGAATAGTTTCAATAGGCGTTTCCAATTGCATCAGCAGCATTTCAGCTGCACTGATAAGAGAGGAAAAAGGTTTTATTCGTTCCGCTGTGAGGTGATCATTTGCTTCGGCAGATATGCAAATACTGTTCTCTCCAGTGGCCGACACTTGAATCATAGCGATCCCTGTTGGCGTGTTTTTCTCAATCATAACACCATCAACATTGATTCTATCACTTTTAAAAGCGTCACGAATATTAACCCCAAAACTATCATCTCCAACGCAGGCAATAAACGCCACATCAGCACCCAAACGCGCGGCCGCGACGGCCTGATTTGCTCCCTTCCCCCCGGGGATAACTGCATACCCCTTACCGTACAGGGTTTCTCCGGGACGTGGAAAAGAAGGGACTTGTAAAACATGATCGGCGTTAACGCTGCCTAGAACGACTAATTTATTCATAAATAAACCATTTTAATTAAAGTTAAAATTCATTGCTTAAAACTGTTTTGAACAGGCTTAAACAATTTATTTTAGAGCTGCAGGGTAAATACAGCCTGAGAATTGGATCATCAGGCTGTTGGATTTAATTTAAGTGCGCAGTTAAAGTTATTTAACAATCATCATTAACGACACTGGAATGTATTTTTCGACAGGTTCACCTTCAAGTACTTTTGCTGCAGATTCAACACCGAGAGAACCAATCATACTAGGTTGTTGAGCAATTGTAGCACCAAGCAACCCACGTTTTACAGCCGCAATACCACCTTCTGTTCCATCAAAACCGACGACTAATATTTTCTTACCCGATGCCTGTACGGCACGAATAGCCCCTAATGCCATTTCATCATTTTGGGCAAATACAGCCTGAGTGTCAGGCTTAGAGGCAAGCAGATTTTCCATTACATTCAGACCTTTGGTACGGTCAAAATCAGCAGGTTGGCTGGCTAACAAGTCCATGTTGTAGGTGCTAACAGCTTTCATGAATCCTTCACCACGCTCACGTGCAGCCGACGTACCGGCAATACCTTCGAGCTGTACAACTTTGGCATTTTTGCCAATTTTATCATTAATAAATTTACCGGCCATTTCGCCACCAGCTATGTTATCAGATGCAATATGACTAACAACATCACCACCTGCAGCACCGCGGTCGAGTGTTAACACCGGAATGTCAGCTTGATTAGCAATGCGAATCGCATTAGTCACCGCATCGGAATCAGTCGGATTGATTAAGATCGCTTTCACGCCTCGAACAACAAGATCTTCAACATTTGATAACTCTTTGCTGGGATCATTTTGTGAATCAAGCACAATCAGCTCATAGCCTAATTCCTTTGCCTTATCCTCGGCCCCCTCTTTCATACTCACAAAAAAGGGATTATTTAAGGTTGAAACAACCATAGCAATAGTATCTTGAGCCATCGCACCAGTACTGAAAGAAGCTGAAATAACAGCTGCGGAAATCAGTTTAGTAAATTTTTTCATATTATATTCCTTTACTTTTGTTAATGATATTACGGCGTTTTGCAACGTCCGCGGGGGGTAAAATAAAATCTTATTTGTGTTTATTATCGACCAGTACAGCCAGCAGAATGACCAGCGCTTTAACAATCATTTGGAAGTAGGATGATACGTCCAACAGATTTAATGCATTGTTTAAAACGCCAATAATCAGAGCGCCGATCAGAGTGCCCATAATCCGTCCTTTACCACCCGCTAAACTTGTCCCGCCGACCACCACCGCAGCAATAGCATCTAACTCATAGCCCATGCCGGCTGTGGGTTGTGCCGAGGACAAACGCGACGTAATAATGATCCCTGCAAGCGCCGATAATAATCCGCAAATAGCATAAACACCGATCTTAACGCGATCGACATTTATTCCAGATAAGAGTGTTGCTGACTCATTGCCACCCAAGGCATAAACATAACGGCCAAAACGGGTGTGATTGAGCAGATACCAGATGGCAGCAAAAACCGCAATCATGATCCAAACTGGTACCGGAATACCAAACACATAACCCGTTCCAAACCAGGCAAAATTATCCGCAACATCGGTGTACCCGGCCGAAATCGGGCGGCCATCGGTGTATACCATAGTAACCCCACGGAGTAAGGTCATGGTTACCAGAGTTGCAATAAAGGCTTGTACTTTTCCTTTGGCAATTATCCCACCCGTTGCACAGCCGAGCAGGGCACCTCCTAATAATGAAATGGGGACGGCAATGAAAATAGGGATTTCCAGGCTGATCATACTGGCGGCAAAGGCACCACATAAAGCAAGAATAGAACCAACACTTAAATCGATACCGGCAGTTAATATTACTAATGTCATGCCCGCCGCAATAATAGCGATTACCGAGGTTTGACGGAGAATATTAAGCAGATTATTAACTGTAAAAAAATATTCATTCATAAATGCCACAACAGTAATTAACAAAATTAATGCAATGAGGGATTTCTGCTCAATAAACCATTCTTTATTGAACAGCTTACTCTTGTGTTGTGTCTCTATCACTTTGTTGTTCATGCTGTTACCTCGTTGCTAATTTTACCAACAGCACAAGCCATTAGTTTTTCCTGATCAGCGTCTGCGTGATTAAATTCACCGCTGATTCGACCTTGATGCATTACAATTATACGATCGCTCATACCCAGTACCTCGGGCATTTCAGAAGATACGAGAATAATACTCATGCCTTCCGCTTTAAATTGGTTAATAAGTTGGTAGATCTCTTTTTTAGCACCGACATCCACACCGCGAGTCGGTTCATCAAGGATCAACACTTTTGGTCTGGTCATCAACCCTTTAGCGATCGCCACTTTTTGCTGATTACCGCCGGATAAATTGCCGATAATTTGATTCTTTGACGGGGTTTTAATATTAAATAAACCGATGAAATCTTCAACAGCCATAGTTTCAGCCTGATGGTCCAGCTGTATTCCTTTGGAGAATTGTTTTAATGCACAAAGTGACATATTTTCTTTAACGGATAATCCAAGGATCAGTCCATCACCTTTACGGTCTTCTGAGATATAAGCAATACCATAAGCAAGCCCCTGCTGCGGATTGTGAGGATGGATAGATGTGCCCTCTAAAAGTAGTTCACCGGAGTCGCGTTTTAATGCACCATAAATCACCTTCATCAGTTCAGTGCGTCCCGCCCCCATTAAACCTGAAACACCCAATATTTCACCGTGATTAAGGGTGAAACTAACATTATGAACATCAGCAGCCGATAAGTTTTTCACCTCCAAGCAGGTTGTACCATGGCTGCTCTCTATACGCGGATACTGCTCATCTAACCGGCGTCCAACCATTAATTCGATTAGAGTGTCTTCATCTATATCAGCCACTTTCTGCTCGGTAATAAATTTTCCGTCGCGTAACACGGTGATATCATCACAAATCTCAAAGATCTCTTTTAAACGATGCGAGATATAAACAATACCGTAACCCGCGTCGCGCAGTTCGTTAATAACCTTAAATAAGGATGCCGTTTCCGTATCGGTTAATGCATCCGTCGGCTCATCCATAATGATAACGTTGGATTTAAAGGACAGCGCTTTTGCTATTTCAACCATCTGCTGCTCACCGAGACTAAGCTCCCCGAGGAGCTGCGAGGATTTATGTTTTACATTTAAACGCTGCAGTAAAGCATCTGCTTCATCAAACATAACAGACCACTTAATACCGCCAAATGCATTGGTTATTTCGCGGCCAAGAAAAATATTTTCGGCAATGGTTAATTCCGGAATCAAGTTCAACTCCTGATGAATAATACCAATGCCCGCCTCCTGTGACTCACGCGGTCCGGCAAAATTAATCTTCCTGTCTTGGTAACGCACTTCACCTTGATCAAGCGCGTAAATACCGGTTAAGACTTTCATTAACGTTGATTTACCCGCACCATTTTCCCCTAATAAAGCCATGACTTTACCGGGATAAACATTTAAACACGCATTATCAAGGGCTTTTACGCCAGGGAATGATTTATGAATGCCTTTTAGTGCTAAAATTGGCTGATCCATCTCAGCTCCTTAATCATTATTTGTAACTAAAAAACCACACCAGATTGGAAGATAACATTGGCATAAGCTGTACATTCACCGGTGCGAACCACAGCGATACTGTTCTGTGTTCTTTTCTTAAAATCTTCGTGACTAATATAGGTAAGATCGATCTCACCGCCAGCAAGCTTTTCCTGTTCGACAAGTTCAATTAATGCCTGGTGTAAATCAGGACTGACTTGTTTGAATTCATGAGCTAACAACACGCCTGTAATTTGCATTTCACTTAATATCACGCGAACAGTATCGATAAATGCAGGTACACCATGGGTTAAGGCAAGATCAATTCGCTGTGTATCATTTGCAATGGGCAGCCCCGCATCACAAATAGTTATTTCATCAAAGTGTCCTAGTGAAGCTATCAGGTAAGATAATTTGGCGTTAAGGAGTGCGGTTTTTTTCATGGACTTCGCCTTTATAATGCATTGCCTATTTAAGATTATTAATATATTCAATATTATTGTTTTGTGATTTTCGTAAGCGAAACGATTGCGCAAACGTTTCGATAAGGCTAATTTAAAACAGAATAGGATACTTTGCACATTAATTAAAGTAAATATGTGACAGGGATCTGACAAAAAGGCTTAATATTTCCTGTAGCAGGCATTCAATTTGTGGTTTGGAAAGGAGTCTATTATTGAGCTGGTAAACGCTTAAAAAAAAACCGCGATAAACGCGGTTTTTATTTTTCTAATCAGTCAGGTCGATTAGAAAGCCTTATAAAGTTTTAGCTGTATCCACTACATTCTCTGCAGTAAAACCAAACATTTTAAATAACTGTTCAGCGGGAGCTGACTCACCAAAAGTGGTCATACCGATAACTTTGCCATTTAGACCGACATATTTGTACCAGTAATCAGCAATACCTGCTTCTATCGCCAGACGTTTAGTCACGAGAGCTGGTAGAACAGATTCTTTGTACTCGGCGCTTTGTATTTCAAAAATATCCGTACAAGGAAGAGATACAACACGGACAGCTTTACCCTGTGCTGTTAATTCGTTGTAGGCTTCAACAGCAAGTTGTACTTCAGAACCCGTTGCAATCAGTATAATCGACGTTGGATTTGCAGCGTCAAACTCTGTACTTTCAAGTAAGACGTAACCACCTTTAGCGACATCACTAAGTTGCTGTGCATCACGGGGCTGAGGTTGTAGATTTTGACGACTGAAGACCAGTGATGTCGGACCATCTAAACGCTCAATGGCTGATTTCCAGGAAACTGCAGACTCTACGCTGTCACAAGGGCGCCAAGTATTCATATTAGGGGTTAAACGCAAGCTGGCAATCTGCTCAACGGGCTGATGGGTTGGTCCATCTTCGCCCAGACCTATTGAGTCATGGGTAAATACCTGAATCGCACGCTGCTTCATTAATGCCGACATACGTAAACCGTTACGTGCATATTCCATAAACATTAAGAAGGTTGCGCCATAAGGTACAAAACCTTTATGCAGAGCAATACCGTTAACAATGGCAGACATTGCAAACTCACGTACACCGTAGTGTAGGTAATTGCCCGATGCGTCATCGGCAGTAATAGCTTTAGTACCAGACCACATAGTCAGGTTAGAAGGTGCTAAATCGGCAGAGCCACCTAATAATTCAGGTAACATTGCGCCAAATGCTTCAATGCAGTTTTGTGATGCTTTACGAGTTGCGATATTCGCCTGACTCGCTTGTAGTTCCTCGATATACTGGGTAGATTTAGCTTCCCACTCGCTTGGCATGTCACCGTTAATACGACGCTTATATTCAGCCGCTAATTCCGGGAATGCAGTTGCGTATGCGGCAAATTTATCATCCCATGAATTTTCAAGGGCTTGCCCCTGTTCTTTATTATCCCAACTGGCATAAATATCTTCAGGAATTTCAAAATCGCCGTAGTTCCAGCCTAATGCTTTACGTGTGGCGATTATTTCGTCTTTTCCAAGTGGAGCTCCGTGACAGTCATGTGTACCCTGTTTAGCCGGAGAGCCAAAACCAATAACAGTTTTACAACAAATCATAGTGGGTTTTGCGGTTTCAGCTTGAGCAGCTTCAATCGCAGCTTTAATCTCGGCGCTGTTATGACCATCAACAGAGATTACATGCCAACCGTATGCTTTAAAGCGTGCCGGAGTATCATCCGTAAACCAGCCATCAACGTTACCGTCGATTGAAATACCGTTGTCATCCCAAAATGCAATCAGTTTTCCTAATCCTAAGGTGCCCGCTAATGAGGATGCTTCATGTGAGATCCCTTCCATTAAACAACCATCACCTAGGAAAGTATAAGTAAAATGATCGACAATATCGTGCGCCGGACGGTTAAATTGCGCCGCTAATGATTTCTCTGCAATCGCCATACCCACAGCATTAGTAAGACCTTGGCCTAACGGACCCGTTGTTGTTTCGATACCCGGTGCGTAACCATATTCCGGATGTCCAGGTGTTTTAGAATGCAGTTGACGGAAAGATTTAAGATCCTCAATTGACAGTGCATAACCGGTTAAATGCAGTAGCGAGTAGATCAGCATTGATCCATGGCCATTAGACAGAATAAAACGGTCACGATCCGCCCATTGCGGGTTAGTTGGGTTATGTTTTAAGAAATCACGCCAAAGGACTTCGGCTATATCAGCCATCCCCATTGGAGCTCCAGGGTGACCTGAATTGGCTTTTTGTACGGCATCCATACTGAGTGCACGAATCGCGTTAGCTAGCTCTTTACGAGGTGGCATGTCTTTCTCCTGATAGGTTGTAATTGAGTTCAATTGCTGAAAATTTAGTAATCTGGTGTAGAGCGCCGCGATTATCCCAAATATTGGGGGGTACTGGCAATGAAAAAGATGACAATTGAGTGCATATTTTTAAAAAACATTTATCATTTTTTGCCAGACGCGTAAAATCACAGTGGACGCTCCATAACCTGCTATGCAGCAGGACATTATTTAAAAAAAAAGCGACTTAGGTCGCTTTTTTAATATTTTTTACAGTAAAGTCAAAAAATATTAACTTTGCTGTTCTACATAACCGCTATTCCGATTCGGTCCAAAAACAAAAATAATACCTTTATCGAGTAATATTTGCGTGGTTTTATCAAAAAAGGTAACGGCTTGATCGCTGGGCATATGTTTTAGAATGAGCTCAATGGCAATATCAAAACCTTTGCCGTCGGGTAATGCTTTATCTAATTCGCCCGATTCAATAAAATACAGGTAAGTATTGATTTTTTCCTGAAGCGTGTAAAGGTGTACATTTTCAGCATCCCACACCAGAGAATCTATAATACTTAAAAAAACCCGCTGCGCTTCTTTCTCCAACCCAATAGCATCAATAACATCAGTTTCAACTACGCTCATTTTTTTGCCTTTCTATAAAAATAACAGTTAAATAATTTATACCCGTTTCATTAAGTAGAGATGCTCTTTGGATACTTAAAAAACTCGCTGCGCTTCTTTCTCCAATACAATTCTCTCGCATCAATAACATCGGCCTCAACGACGCTCATTTTTTTGCCTTTCTATAAAAATAACAGTTAAATAATTTATACCCGTTCCATTAATTAGAGGCTCTAACCTTATGAAATAATTTTGAAAGTCAGCCTTGATTTTAACTCGAGGAATCTGATATAAAATCAATCCGTTGCTATTATTGTATTCCTGCTACTCAAGAAGCTTCCAGACCTCAAATCCACCATTAACACTGTACACATCTAAATAACCCTGAGTACAAAGATATTGTGCAACACCTTTACTGCTATTGCCATGGTAACAAATGACAAAGACGGTCGTATTAATATCGACCTCTTCTATAAAGTCAGCAATAGTATCGTTAGTAAGGTGAAAAGAGCCTTCTGCATGCGCGGTATCAAAGGAGTTGGCATCTCGAATATCAACGAGTTGAATATTTTCTTGTAGTGAGCGTTGTTTCGCATCAAAAGCATTAATTAACTGATAGCCTGACATAATTTTTTCCTATTAAAAGTAACTTGTACAGACTTAATCTAACAAATAGTCTTAAATAGTTGCAACATTTCATTTACATGCCGGATAAATAGTTATCCGTTAGCCGTCTATTTTTGATCGTTACTTCTTAGTTACTTTTATAAATTTTTTAAAATATATAATGATTTTCGATAATTTACTTAAGCATTGGCACTGAAAGTGTCTACTAAAAAAGGCAAACTGAGATTGATAATATTTATAGGAAACCCTTTAATACTATCAAGCTACACAGCTAAGATCGCCTAAGTTGAGATGCCACTTTAAATAATTGCATGGTATAATGTATGCTGTTTTTTTGATTGATTTTTTAATATTCCCATTAAGAGGTAAAAAGATGTTTATAGTCACAGGTGGTGCAGGTTTTATCGGCAGCAATATCGTCAAATCCCTTAATCAACGTGGTATCACCGATATCCTGGTTGTTGATGACTTAACTGACGGTACAAAATTCGTTAACCTGGTTGATTTGCAAATCATGGATTATATGGATAAAGATGAATTCATTACCCAAATTGTCTCTGGCCAGGATTTTGGTGATATTGAAGCTATCTTCCATGAAGGCGCCTGCTCAGCCACTACCGAGTGGAACGGTAAATTCATGATGAACAATAATTATGAATATTCTAAAGATCTGCTGCATTATTGTATTGAGCGTGATATTCCGTTTCTATACGCTTCATCTGCCGCAACCTATGGTGGTAATGATACTTTTAAAGAAGAATTAAAATATGAAAAACCGTTAAACGTTTACGGTTACTCTAAATTCCAGTTTGATCAATATGTGCGTCGTATTTGGGAAGATGCCAAAGCGCATGATGAAACACTGCCGCAAATTGTTGGTTTTCGCTATTTTAATGTCTACGGTCCGCGCGAGCAGCATAAAGGCACTATGGCAAGCGTTGCCTTCCACCTCAATAACCAGCTTAATGCTGGTGAAAATGCCAAACTTTTTGAAGGTGAACATAAGCGTGATTTTGTTTATGTCGGTGATGTCTGCAAAGTAAACCTGTGGTTCTTTGATAATAATGTTTCCGGCATTTATAACCTCGGCACAGGGCAAGCGGAATCATTTCTTGAAGTAGGCAAAGCCGTTGTCACTTATCACCAGAAAGGTGAAGTTGAACGTATTCCCTTTCCTGAACATTTAAAAGGTCGCTACCAAAGTTTCACCGAAGCTGATTTAAGCAACCTGCGGGCAGCGGGATATATCGATACTTTTAAAACGGTTGCCGAAGGTGTTTCTCAATATATGGCTTGGTTGAATAAATAAGGTATTAATAGATAACATGAAAATTTTTGTCATCAGCTTGAAACGCTCAACGGATAGAAGATCTCGAATAACGAAAATCTTAGGTGATGCAAATGTTGAATTTGAATTTTTTGATGCCATTGATGCCTCGTCACCCAACTTTAAATATTCAGAACGAAGGGCACCAAAGCAAACAAGATTGCGCTTTGGTTACCAACTGATTGAAAGTGAGCTGGCCTGTTTTGCCAGCCATTTCTCTTTATGGGAAAAATGTATCGCATTAAATGAACCTATTTTAGTTCTTGAAGATGGTTGCGATATTAGCCCGCTCTTTTCAGAGAATCAGACGTTATTTGAACTTCTCGTTAGTAAATATCATTACATTAAACTTTTTTCGATGTTTAAAAAAGAATATAGCCCCATAGTAAAAATAAATGCAACATCTGAAATCGTCTATTACCATAAGCGGACATGTGGCACACAAAGTTATCTAATCAGCCCCTATGCCGCAAAACAGTTTATTAAAAATGCAGAAAAGTTTATTGAGCCCGTAGATAATTACATGGAAAAACCATGGCGACACGGCATTTCAACCTACAGTTTTAAACCTAATGTGGCCGTAAGAGCAAAAATAAAATCTACAATTGGCTCCACGAGAAAAAAGAAAACAAACTCATCTATATGGCGAAAAGCAATTATTGAGATATTCAGGGCATATGAAGATATAAGATATAAAACAACAAGCTTTGCTGTGAGAATAAAATCGAATAAAACAATCGAATAAAAAAATCACTTATGGCAAATATAAAAATAAATTTTAAAAGTAGACACCTATATTACCTTATACATAGACGCCCTTAATCCATTAACAAAGCGAAACGAGAAATACAATGAAGATTCTAGTTTGCAGTTCATATAAACATGCCTGGAACAGCGTCCGTCCAGAAGCAGAAATGTTTATTGAGATAGCCCACCAAGGTCATCAAGTCACAGTAGCGACTCAAGGTGATGCTGAGTATGTATCCCGTTTTAGAGATAATGGAGTTAAGGTTATGGATTGCTTCCCAAGCGGAAAAATCTGCTTTAAAAGCATTACAACTCTACACAGGGAACTAATCGATGGTGACTATGATATCTGCTATGCCTTTAATTCAAAAACCATCCCCAATGCGGCCTTTGCCTGTATCGGTACAAAGGCTAAATTAGTTGTTTACCGCGGTACCACAGGTGGTTTATATCGCCATGATCCCACGGCTTATCTGACCCTACTGCATCCGAGAGTTGACGGTGTTGTCTGCGTTTCTAATGCGGTACAAAAAGATGTCAGCAAACGTGTTTGGAAAAACAAACAGAATGTCGTCACTATCTATAAAGGTCATCAGCTAGACTGGTATCAGGTTGAGCCGACTTTTCGCTCTGAATTCAATTTATCTGATAAAGATATTATTGCAGTTTGCGCGACGCATGTTCGGCCCAGTAAAGGCATTTCAATTTTACTACAGGCTACGCATTTTATTGACAATCCGAACTTCCATTTAATATTAGCGGGGAGTGGCTATGAACCTCATTTTGATGAGATCAAAGCCAGCCCAATGGCTGATAGAATTCACTATATTGGCCACCGAACCGATATCCCATCGTTAATGACTATGGCTGATTTTCAAGTCCAACCCTCAATCAGTGGAGAAGGTTTACCGCGCACTATTATTGAAGCAATGGCTAATGCAACCACTTCCGTAGTAACGACAACAGGTGGCTCCCCTGAGTTAGTTATCGACGGCAAAACAGGCTATATAGTCGAAGCAGGAAATGTTAAAGCCTTTGCTGATGGGATGAATAAATTAATTGCTGACAAAGGAAAAATTCAATCAATGAGCAAAGCTGCTCAACAGCGATTGCATGATGAATTTAATGCTAAAAATACTGTCGAAAAACATATATCCTATTTCAATAAATTAATAAAACAATGATACACATGAAGAGTGGTTACCAATATCATTCCCGACCTATCATCAAATTAACTAACCATATTGCAGGTTTAAAAGAAAATAATGAAAAATAATCAATGGTTAAGTTTAATGGACTCATTGAAAGCTCAGCACAGTCAAATAGCTAGGCTTATTAATGACCAGAAAGTCGCGTATGTTGATATACCAATGTATTTTAATGTTGGTGACTTATTGATTTATAAGGGAACTGAAGCCTTTTTTGAAGACTATAATATAAATGTTGTATACCGAACTGGAACTAAAATAAATGACAAATATTTGAATAATGCTGATGTTATAGTATTTCAGGGAGGGGGAAACTTTGGTGATTTATACAACAGACATCAAAAAATACGCGAAAGGATAATCGATAAGTTTAAAGACAAATGCATAATCTGTCTTCCTCAATCTATCCATTTTGATAATAATCATGCGCTTGAAAAATCAGCGGAACTTTTCCGTAAACATCAAAACTTTCATTTTTTTGTCAGAGACCATGAAAGTGTTGAAATTGCAAATAAATTTACTAATAAGGTCTATTTAGTGCCAGATATGGCTCATAGTTTGCATCCTTTAATTGATAAAAGAGAATGTACTAGTACGTTAAAAAATCTAGACAGTATTAAAATAATCAATATGAAGCGTGTGGATAAGGAAGCGTCAAATATTAAGTTTGATGTCAATAAAAAAAGCTTTGACTGGCAAAATATTATTACCATACAAGATACTAACTATCGTAAATCATTATTGCATTTATATAAATATCCGATGATAAAAAATAAAATCATGAATCAATGGGAAAAATTGACTGACGATATTGTGTTTAGATCTGTAAACTATTTTAATGCCCATGATCTGGTTTATACTAATAGACTACATGGATTTATTTTGTCGACGTTATTAGGCAAGCAGTTAATTTTAAATGACAACTCGTACGGTAAAAATGCCCGCTACTTCAAAGCCTTTATGAGTGATTATCCATTTATTGTGTCTTCAAGTTAAAATTTAATGATGGCGTACCCCACATGCCGCATTACCAAGCGATCTTGTTCGAATAGTTGCAAAAAAACTGCAAATAAATCCATCAACATTGCGGTTCTTTGTTTGTAGGCTCCGTTGCGTTGTTTTGTCTATCTCACTAGGGCTTCGTTCAACAATGGATTAAAATCGCCTTTACATTTCAGAAGGAGTAAAAACTTTGACTATGCAACTTTTACCTTTAAATCATAGAATAAATGGAAACTATTGTGAGAGACGTTGTAACATAAGACGACTAAATGATAATGGTATTATAAAAAACAAGGTAGAGTTATGGTTTAAATTTGATAAGTCAATTTCTCCTCCAAAGGATGATGATTGTGATGCTTATTTGCTGGCAATGATCATGGATGCGATGAAAGAAAGCGAAAACATCGAAGTAAAAGGGAGTGTATCCAGACAATTATTAAGTAACCTAGTCGAATATCAGGCGATATGGAACAAATGGTTACCCAATATTTATAATAAAATTGATATTCGCGTAAATAACATAAGAGATGATATTGCAAAGGTGCAAGGCGCTATTTGCGCCTTCTCAGGAGGGGTTGATGCTACATTTTCCGTATGGAGACACTCTCAATCTAATTATAGCTATCGATCTCAGAAAATAAATTTATGCTCGATGGTACATGGGTTTGACATTCCGCTTAGCGATGAAAGCGCATTCAATAATGCGAGAAATAGAGCCCAAAAAACACTAAGTGATATAGGTATAGGTTTAAAGTCAATAAAGACAAATTATCGTGTTATTTCAGGAACTAATTGGGAACATTCATGCTCTTGCGCTTTAGCAGCCACGCTTAGTAACTTCAAAAAAATGGCAGGTACCTGCATTATTGGAAGCAGTGAGCCTTATGATTCGCTTGTTATTCCTTGGGGGTCATCTCCCATAACAGATCATTTACTCAGTTCGAACGAATTCGTTGTCATCCATGATGGTGCTAGCCATAACCGGACGGAGAAAGTAAAAGAAATCACTAAGTGGAAAGCTGGAACAGATAATTTGCGTGTATGTTGGCAAGGGGATTTAAAAGATCGGAATTGTGGCTGGTGTGAAAAATGCGTAAGAACCAAGATGAATTATTTAGCCGTACAGGCCTCCGTTCCCATTTGCTTTCCTAACTCAAACATTATTACCGATATTAAAAATGTCACATTAAAAAGCGATCTTGTTCTAACAGAATGGCGACAAATATATGAATATGCGACAAACAATGGAATAGAAGAACCATGGGTTAAAGCATTGTCAGCGATCATAAATAAAAAGTTTACAATTGGTGGAATATTACCCAAAAGAAGGACACGAAGAAAAATAATGAAAAAATTAACAAGGCTATTAAATTGGGCATAAACACGATTGGCTTTGTACGCACCTCAGAAAGTTTAGCTAACTATTTTTTGTTGTTTATTGCGGCATTAGTATCCCTTTCTGAATCTGTAAAATTGCCGTACACATTACTATAATTTAATCTTAAATTTGCACTTTATCATGTTAAAGAACTTATCCGTATGGATGGAGGTTAATAGCAAGATTACGAAATCGTACTTTTACTTTTTGATGTTATTTTATTGCTTCCTGGATTAATGAGCCTTGAATCTATTGATCTTCAATGAGTAAAGGATCGCGTTGTAGATCAAATTCTTTTATGATCATATACTTATTTAGTACATTAAGCCAAAGTCTTATGTTCCAAAAACTTTATAAATCAACTATCTGTAATTCGTGATTTTCGTTAACCCGGTAAATACAGAATGAGTTAATTGATGTACTTTTTTAGCTATTACAGCGGTCATTTTAGGTTGGGAATAAATTGAAGATTTCGGTAATGAAAAATCAGATTGCTTGAGACAGTATTTACCACTCGAAGAAGGCATACCGTCTGATGGTACTACTTCTTGAGTTTTTCAACCAATTGAATCTAAAGAGTTTCAGAGAAGCTTTGCTAAATGGATGAAAAGTTGTTGTGATATGATAGATAGTGACATGATAGCCATCAATGGGAAGACCTTAAAAGGTGGCCGATTCAGCTGAAAACACAGCTTATCGATTATCGAGAAAACAAATGACTCATAAAAAACGTCCTTTAATTAACAGTGGGTTAATTACTTGATATCATTCTCAAATATTAGATATCCGTCCATTCTTTGATTCTGCTTACATGGTGATTCAATCCGGTGACATGGCTATGTCTTTAGGCGTTTTTTCCTTGCTAATATCCTTACATTACCTTAAAGAAAAAAATGTTTAGCTTTTCTTGCCTTAGTTGCGCGCTCTTCGGTATACTTGCCAGCTTGCAATCCGGCGCCAGTGGCTGTTGACTGTTGACTGTTGACCACCTTTGTGCTGCTTGGATTATTAATCATCAATCGTTATTTAATATCGAAAAAAGTTGCCATTAGTATGCTCTTTTTTAGCATAATTATTGCCGTACTTTCCTATCACAAAGTAGCGTCTCGCGTTAATCTCGTGCTCAGAGATGTTAACCAGCTTAGCGAAAAAATAACGCTAACCCCACAACTGGTGTACGTATAGAACTGTGGAAAAGTGGCGTATATGCCTTTGCTGATAAACCTATTTTTGATATTGTTTACTATAATTGACAAAGCTTTAATCAAGAATTAGTTTCTAATAATTTGGTGGATCCGATCGTGCTTCAGTTTGGTCGTTCAAATAATAGTTTTATTGAGGAGCTGTCCATTAAAGGTATTACCGGTTTGACGGCTTTAATAACTTTCTTTCTCGTGCCAATGTACTTTTTCATACGCGGGTGTAACCTTAAGCATGATGTTTTTATTCTATTAGGCATGGCACACATCACCCTGGTTATGGGGTATTGCCTCACCCAAAACTATATCAACCATCATTCCAGCATATTGCAATGTTTGTTGTTATTTTCTACGCCATGTTATACAACGAAAATAGGACGTTATCGTCTGAGAAAATAAAGGATAAACGATGAAAATTTTAGTTTGCAGTTCATATAAACATGCCTGGAACAGTGTCCGTCCGGAAGCGGAAATTTTTATCGAGATGGTAAATCAGGGGTATCAAGTCACAGTAGCGACTCAAGGTGATGCTGAGTATGTATCCCGTTTTCGAGATAATGGTGTTAAGGTTATGGATTGCTTCCCAAGCGGGAAAATCTGCTTTAAAACCATTACAACTCTACACCGAGAACTAGTCGATGGTGATTATGATATCTGCTATGCTTTTAATTCCAAAACCATTCCCAATGCTGCGTTTGCCTGTATCGGTACAAAGGCTAAATTAGTTGTTTATCGCGGTACCACAGGTGGTTTATATCGCCATGACCCGACCGCTTACCTCACTCAACTGCACCCAAGAGTAGATGGTATCGTCTGTGTTTCTAATGCGGTACAAAAAGATGTTGCCAAACGAGTTTGGAAAAAAAAACAAAATGTAGTAACTATTTATAAAGGTCATCAGCTAGACTGGTATCAGGTAGAGCCGACTTTTCGCTCTGAATTCAATTTATCTGATCAAGATATTATTGCAGTTTGCGCGACGCATGTTCGGCCCAGTAAAGGTATTTCAATTCTGCTACAGGCTACGCATTTTATTGACAATCCGAACTTCCATTTAATATTAGCAGGAAGTGGCTATGAACCCCATTTTGATGAGATCAAAGCCAGCCCAATGGCTGATAGAATTCACTATATTGGCCACCGAACTGATATCCCATCATTAATGACCATGGCCGACTTTCAGGTGCAGCCCTCAATTAACGGAGAAGGTTTGCCCCGAACTATTATTGAGGCAATGGCCAATGGCACCACCTCCGTTGTAACAACCACAGGTGGCTCCCCTGAGTTAGTTCTCGAGGGTAAAACGGGCTATATAGTAGAGGCTGGTGATGTGGGAGCTTTTGCTGATGCTATGAATAAATTAATCGCAGATCCAGAAAAGATAAAGTTAATGAGTCAGGCTGCAATGCACCGACTTAATAACTTCTTTAGTGCAAAAGAAACAGTTAAAAAACATATCTCATATTTCAATAAATTAATAAGCTAATGATAAGATGAAAATAGAAGTAATAATGAGCGCATATAATAACGTCGTTGACCTCAACATTGTTTTAGGTGCCTACCTTAGGCAAAAATATAATAATTACTCTTTATGCATAGCTGATGATGGCTCCGACTCAAGCGTAGGAAAGCTAGTAGCAACCTTTAAAAAGAAAGGCATGAACATTCGCCATGTATGGCAGGAAGATAAAGGCTTCCGAAAAGCCAAAATATTAAACAAAGCAATTCAATCGAGTGAGGCACAGTATATTATTTTTACCGATAGCGACTGTATACCAGCACCTGATTTTATTGCCGATCACAAAGAGGCTGCATCAAAAAACTACTATACAACCGGAGTGAGAGTTTATTTAAAAGAGGACATATCAAATCAGTTAAGATCGGAAAAGCTCCCCGTATCAAAACTATTTTCAAATTTTTGGCTGCTTCTAAAATCCATTCAGGGTAAAGTTTCAAAATCAGAGCAAGCAATAGGCTATCCCAACTGGCTACTGCCGTTGATTATGAAATTAAAAAAACAGATGTCTTCATTTGGTTCAAATATGGCAATGAGCCGCGAATCATTATTAAAGATTAATGGCTTTGATGAAGATTACGAGGGATGGGGCTGTGAGGATACAGATCTGTTGTGGCGATTAGAAGAGACCGGACTTACCCAGCAGGGAGAGTTTGGAAAATGTTGCCAATATCACTTGCATCATAAAAAAACCACCGAAAATCCAATGGCTAAAACTCTCTACTTACAAAAACAAAAAACAGGTCATATTGAGTGCTTAAATGGAATAAGAAAAATAGCGATTGCTAATAACTAAAATAATCGCGCTCTGCATGCCAAAACGCTTTTCCATAATACAATCTATACCTGAATCTGCATCTTGAGCAGGTTCAGGTATAAACGAGAAAAATCACTTATCATTCTTATCCTTTTCCAGCAGCCACAGCCCAACATATTTATTAAAGTTGACCTGCGCATAGGTCATTGCCATTATAAAACCGATACTGCCATCTAAAAAACCGCGTCTGATAATATAAATAAGCAGGAAGGTCCAAATCGCACGTAATAAAGCGAGTAACAGTCCACCCGATTTTCTACCTTTGCGGTGATATTTTTGCGAGCCAAGCCATGCATATTGAGCCGCTTTATCCAAGCCATGCTTATAATCTCGATGGGTATAATGTAGAAGCAGCCCTTTTAGCGTGCCGTAGTTTTTACCCAATGGAATAACAGTTTCATGTACTTCATCTAGCGTATAACGCGCACCTTGACGTTTAAATAAACGTAAAACAGCACGTGCACTGCGCCCATATTTGAGTGTTTTACCATACAGGGTTACCCCCCAAGGCAGTTTATAGGCATCTCTATCTATTTTATCTTGTGCTAAAAGCGCTAATAATTCAGCCTGCATCTTTTCATCTAATGCCTCATCGGCATCAATGGATAAAACCCAATCGTATTTTGCTTTATCTAACGCTCTTTGTTTTTGTTTACCAAAACCGGGCCAATCCGTTATCTCAACATTGTTGGTATATTTTTTACAGATAGAAACAGTTTCATCTGTAGAACCACTGTCTAACACTATAATTTCATCCGCAATATCAACCACAGACTTTAAGCAACGTTCAACGCGATCCGCTTCATTTTTTGTAATCAAAATAACAGATAATGTATTTTTTCCCATAACGTTATAGTTTCCAATAATTTAATTTTTTACGCATTTGCAAGTTGCGAATTATATTTTTAGGTTTTGAGTCTACCCAGCCAATTGCAAGCATCTCACAAACGGCAGATAAGACCCTTTGAGATGATTCTCCATCAAGGTAAGGTGTTACCGATCGCCCGTAATTTTTAATGTCTTTTCTTAATGCGGTAGAGGGATACAATGCTTTTCCAATCGCTTTTTCTAATTGTTCTGCTGCTGTGATATTAATAAAACAATCTAGCGGCTCTCTATTATTAACAGTTACCACTGGTTTATTAAGTAATAAAAACTCTTGAAAAACAGAGGAATTATCACAAATCATGACATCAGCTCGATGCAATGCTCCGATCACTTTATCATTATTAAGAAAAATTAAATTTTCACTTTGTAACGCTTTATAATTTTTAACGGTTTCTTGAGACATTTTAGGGTGCAGAGTGACCAGCCATTGCCATTTACTGTTCTGACTTAACCTCTTTATTTGTTCATAAATCAATTCTGCGCATGAAAGCGCAGGGGTAAATGTAGAAGCAAACAGAATCTGAGGACGAATATATTTTTCAGTTTTTTTATATTTAAATAAACTATCAAGCTTTACCCAACCAGTTTCCACCACTTTAAAGTAAGATTTCTGCGCGGCTATTTTTTGCAACGAGTTGCTTCTTTCAGGGCCTTCAGTGCAATACAGATCAAATAATCCCCTCTCAGGGTAAATATTCCCCCTTTTACTCTCATTTAAACCATGAAAAACTTGCACTTTTAATCCGGGAATAAAGGACGGCACGCGATCACCAGGGGCAAATACCGCATCAGGAGAGTATGTAACAGCGTCAGAAAGTGTTTGCAAAAAATCTTCATTTTCTTTTAAAAATACGGGCGAGATATCATTACCAACAAGTAACCATTTGACCAAATAACCTTGTTGTAGGGCAAGATCCTGCAGAGGACGTAAAATATCAAATGAATAGTTTTGCTCTACATAAAACAGCAGCTTATATCTTTTTTTTATTATATTTTCTGCCATAGTTATCACCTGACTTATTATCAAAGTACACTTAAAAAATTCGTTTTAGTGTACACTATCTCTACCTTTTTGATATTGAAAATATATTCATGCTTCTGCGTCTTTCATACACTTTACTGCTTTTATTGGTCGCCCCTTTTTTCTTATATGGCCTTTATAAAAATAAAACCAATAAACCTACCTTTGGAAAACGTTGGGTTGAACACTTTGGCTTTTGCCCAAGGCTTAAAGATAATAAGACAACTTCGCTTTGGATCCATACGGTTTCTGTTGGAGAAGTGATAGCAGCCACCCCTTTGATCCAAGCCCTAAAAAAACAACAACCGCAGCAAACTATTGTGGTCACTACCACCACCAGCACTGGAGCGGCTGAGGTAAAGAAACTGGGGGAGTTAGTTGCGCATCGTTATATGCCACTGGATTTCAACGGAGCGGTAAAGCGTTTTATTAAAACCATAAACCCAAGCGCGTTGCTGATCATGGAAACGGAACTCTGGCCAAATACCCTGCATACCGTCCATCAGCATAATATTCCAATCACTATTATTAATGCCCGTTTATCTCAGCGTTCTTATCTGCGTTATCAAAAATTTCAATTTATTTTTAATCTATTAGCTAAAAATATCGATCAACTGCTCTGTCAGACAGAAGCAGATGCACAGCGCTTTATAAAGCTCGGTATCAATAAAGAAAAAATCGAGATCACAGGCTCTATTAAATTTGATATCTTTATTAGCGATAAGGTAAAAACAGCAGCTGAACAGCTGCGCAACGAGCTGGGCGAAAAACGCCCTTTATGGATAGCAGCCAGTACTCATCAGGGTGAGGATCAACTGATTTTAAAAGCACATAAACGAGTCTTAAAAAGTATCCCCGACGCGCTACTCATGATCGTTCCCCGTCATCCGGAACGGTTTTCAACCGTTAGCGCTTTGTCTCAAGAAAATGGCTTTAATACCGTCAGTCGCACTAGTCAAAAAAGAGTCACTAAATCAACCTCGGTTTATATTGCCGATACCATGGGGGAGATGCTAACCTTAATGGGTGCTGCCGATATCTGTTTTATGGGGGGGAGCTTACTGGATAAAAAGGTAGGCGGCCATAATTTACTCGAACCTGCAGCATTGACCAAACCTTGCTTAACGGGCCCGAGTTTTTATAATTTTCAATTAATTACCGAGCAGTTGATTGAATCTGGCGGCTGCCTTATTTGCCCAACAGAAAGTGATATAGCGGATAATCTGCTTAAGCTGTTTGCTGATAAAACGGCAATGCAGGCAATGGGGAAATCTGCACTAGCGGTGGTTAATAAAAACAAAGGCGCGTTACTAAAAACCCTATCTTTTTTGGCAATTGAAAAGAAGAACAATGCTAATAGAAAATAAAGACATAAAAAAAATAATAGCAAATACCTTGGTTAACATTCATATTTTTAATCGAGATTATCCAGTGATGATCACCTTTTCCCCTGCCGGTGCAGTATTAAGCAAAAGAGAGATTGACTCAGGTGCCAATGCATGGGCCTTTGATTATTTCAAGAAAAATAAAATAAATATTATTGCTTTTTCTGCAATTGAAGAAAAACATTGGTTTGTTTGTGATGAATTACTTCAATACATCGATGCGTTAGGCACTGAACTACAGTGCTTTTCTGAAAGGCTTGGATATGGCGCTAGTATGGGTGCCTATGCACTATCAATTTATTTCAATTCATTACATATTGACCGATTGTTATTAATAACCCCACTACCTGCATGTGCTAATTTTAATGAACGAACAGGATTTAATTATAGCCAAAATTTTATGGGCCAACTCACTATCATCTTTGATCCTCTTTGCCCAAATGACAAGAAACAAGCTTTATTATATCCGGCACAGGCCAAGTATTTAAAATTTCCAGGTGTTGGTCATCAAGTCATTGAAAGTTTGAGCCATTTGAGACTATTGAGTCCATTATTAAGATCATTTATAGATGATAATATTGATCCTCAACAGTGGTCATTAAATACACGCAAAAGACGGACTTTAAGGCGTTATTACAGCTATATGGCAAGAAATCCAACAAATAAAGGGGGGAAAAAGAGACGAGGAAAATTAAAACGAGCATACTTTGGGTACGTTTTAAAACATCCTTCAGAAATATTATTGAAAATAACAACTAAGTGGAAAAAAAGTATTAATAAAAAAATTAAAAGGATACATAGATACATAGATACATAGATACATAGATACAAATTAGACTTTATAAGCAAGCATGCAAACCTCCCAATCCTTGCTTGTCCATTTTATAGATTTTTTCTTTGACTCTTTGTAGAAAGAACGTAATAAGCGCTTTAAATTAGTATTTTTCCAATGTTCGCCGGACTGTTGATAACATTTATCAAAATCAATTAACCAGATTTTCCCAGTTTTATCTAATAGAATATTATGGATATTTAAGTCGGTATGGTTTACTTGAGCATTGTGCAATTTTTTTATCTGTCGTCCTATTGCTTGGTATTCCGGCTTGGATAAAGATCTTTCCTGAAGAATATCAACTAGGTCTCTTGCATCGGCTATTTTTTCAGATAAAAGATCTGCCTGATACCAAAACGTGGCTTTGCTTACTCTTGCGGCAATCGGTTTGGGGACATTAACTCCAGCCTGGTTAAGCTTAACTAACAGTCTAAACTCCTGAATAGAACGCGTTTTTTCCCAACTGCTAAAAATGTAATGATCGGCAATGAGCTTCCCAAATAAACCACCGCGGCGATAATGACGCAGGGCACCCTGCAGTGTTGGCAATTGAACAAACCAGGTTGTACCGCGCCCCTGTGCGCTACCGATAACGCTATTTTTCTGCTGCCAATAAGTGGCTGAAAAACAATCTTCAATATTTTCACTGATCAAGTCATTATCATAGATAATATAA